>CAYUOD010000307.1:0-4017 GCA_964446225.1 uncultured Acidimicrobiales bacterium
TCGTGGGCTTGGCCCACTGTTGGTAGCCCGGATGCCTTGTGAGAAGGCCCTTGGCTTTGCTTGTCGCCGTCGCCAGCGAGTTGCCCTTGTCTGATCTGAGACTTCTTCGTCTCGAATGGTGTATCGCTTGAGATCGCTCTGAAGATACGGTCTTTTAAGAAATTTCCAGAATCTGATGCCGCCGATGACGTTGCGCCTTAAGTGGGTGGGCTGGTGTGACGATTCATGGCTGTGGCCAGATCCCCGTCATCCGCTGGACAAGAAGCTCGTAACTCCTTTGATTCCGTACTTGTGGCTGCGCGTAATGGGGAACAGTGGGCCTTTCGATCACTCTTTGAGGCCCTCAGCAGCCAGATAGCGGCGTTCGTACGAGCCCGCCACGACCGGGATGTTGACGACATTGTGAACGAGATCTTCCTGGGGGCGTTTCGCAACCTGGATCGCTTTGCCGGCGGCGAGGCCGATTACAGAGCCTGGGTGTTTCGCATAGCGAGGAACAAGATCAACGACAGTCATCGGCGCAGCTATCGCACAGTGCCCCAAGCGAATCTCGACACTGAATCAGATACCGTCCACAGCGCTCAGGCAGAGTCAGATTTGACCTTGCCTGAACAGCGCGAACAGATCGAACTGCTGCTTCGTGGGCTGTCTGCTGATCAGCGAGACGTCATACTGTTGCGCATTCTTGCTGACCTGTCCATCGAGCAGGTTGCGGAGATTCTGGAGAAGCCGCCGGGCGCGATTAAGTCTCTGCAGCATCGCGCGCTCGAGGCGCTGCGCCGACAATCATCTTCGCTGGCCGTATCTCCATGACTCCGCCCAACGATTACCTCAGTGATATGCCTGGTGAGCTGCCATCGAACGATCTCTTGAATGACCTCATCAGTTCTGGAGCGCCGGCCGATCAGAACGTCGCCGAACTCTTGAGTTCCTTCAAAGAAGGGCTCACGCTGGGCCCACCGCCCCAGGTGGGCGAGGCACTTGGTGCCATGATGGGCACAGCCGGTGCCGCTGCGGTTGCCGGAGGGATTGGCGCTACCGCGGCTCAGACCTCATGGCTCGCAACCGCTACAGCCAAACTCATCCTCGGAGCCACGGTGGCGGCGGCCTCGGTCGGCGGCGCCCATGTCGCTGGAGTCATTGATCTTCCACTGGTTCCACCTGTTGAAGCCAAGCCTGCTCCAGTTCCGGCTGATCTTCCGACCTCGAGCACCAACACCACCGTTGTTGAAATCGAGATCGAGGTCGTTGAGATACCGCCCACATCTGTTGTTACCCTGCCGGCTCCTTCCGAGATAACGCAAACCGACGACCCCGAGGTTGAAGACGAGCCCCTCACGGACGGGCCTGATGAGGACAGCGAGAATCAGCCCGATCAGTCGACCGACGAGGACGACGCTGACCGCGACGAAGAGGCCGAGCTAGACGAAAAACACCCGGATGGCTCCGCCGACGAGGAATCAGGAGATACCGGCGCAGACTCGGATGACTCCGACTCCGATGACTCGGATGATGACGACGCTGACGACGCCGATGACGCTGACGACGCTGACGACGCTGACGACGCTGACGACACCGACGACGCCGACGACGCCGACGACGACAACGATTCCGGCGACGATGAGGTTGACGAGTCCGGTGGGGATGAGGACTAGCTGTAGTCGCGCACCAAAAGTCTTCCGCGGATGAGAGGCACGGATGATGATTAGCTCTGAGCTGACAATTCCTCTGCGTAGCGTTCGGCGGCGAAGCTGATGCGATCCTCAGGTGGGTCACCAGCGAGAAGTTCAGCCCTCACTGTCTTCTGTGCCTGATAGTCGCTGTTCGTGACACCTGCTCTGCTTTGGAGCATGCGCCAGGCTTTCCTGCGCTCAACACAGAACAGCACCATCTGCCGGGACATGAGTTGCGCGCTCTCGCCCGCTTCTCCGTTGTCGAGCACGAGGTAGACGCCGTAGTCCGGCACGTATGAGAGGTGGTCCGCGTCGAGCACGTGTCGCTGCACGATGTCGTCCTGGGTGACGAGCACAAGCATGTCCTCGATAGAGATCAACCCGTCGGTGTCTTTGACGCCACGGAAATGTCTCCGGAAGCGAGCTTCGGTTGCCGCCCAGTGGGCGACCGTGTAGCAGTACTGCTTGCCGGACGCCTTTGAGGTGAGCATGGCCCAATCCCGTTTGCGGTTGGGGTTCCCTGCGAGGTCAATCGTCTCGCTGTAACTTTCGCCGGCCGTTGGATTGTGCACGAACTGGGGCATTCCCCTTGCATCTCTGATGCGGTTGGCCTGCACGGTTGCGAGGTTGTCAGCCACACCATGCTCGGGCTGGCAAGTCGTAAAGGATTGGATAAACGCTGTTCCGCGATAGTCCAGAGCTTCAAGCAGAACCTTGTAGAACTGCGCTGTGTTGGCCATCGATACCTGTGCCACGTAGGCAGATCCGTGACCTCCCACGAATGACTCGGAGACGCTCTTCTTCTCGGTGAGCTTGCCCTGCGAGGCGACGCCGAACTGGTTCATGTCCCCGCCGCCGAGCATGGGCGTGGAGTCCGAGTTCTGTCCGCCGGTGTTTGAGTACACCTGGGTATCGAGCATGAGTAGCTTGACGTTGGGTCGGTTCTGCAGCACGACCTTTGAGACGTTCTGGTAGCCGATATCTCCCATACCGCCGTCGCCGCCAATCGCCCAGACTTTCGGTAGCTCGCGGATCTCCTTGGCCGTAAGAGCGGAGTCGGTCATGTGTGTGAACTCGAAGTAGTCGGCCTCGCTTATCACGCCTTCGGAGCGTTCGAGGAGTCGGTTAGCCAAACGCTCGGGGACGACTGAGCGTCGCGCATGGTCAAGGACAAAGCTCTCGCCGATGAGCCATGAGATGGTGGCCCCGTCCTGGAACAGCGAGTTCATCCACGGATAGGGGTGAGGATTGCTGGGTGGAGTCGAACCGTAGACGGTGTTGCAGCCAGTATGTGCGCCCATGGCCATGACGGACATGCCGTTGGGCATGGTGCCATCGATTGCCTGCAGATCACGGTGGTTGAATGCGTCCTGGCGCATTGTCGTCGAGATTGCTTCGACGATCTCATCATCAGAGATCTCTCCGCGGTCATTCAGGCGGACCGTGGTGTCGTCGGCTGACTCGCCGCCGAGTCCCATGATCGAGTGCGCCACAGCTCGTCGGAAGAGGTCGTACTCCTCGGAGTTGCTTTCCCGTAAGGCCTTCAGCTTGAGCACGCCGTCATGATCAAGTCGCCTGGATGTCTCGTCCAGGCGGTCGGCCTTGGCGTGGTACAGCGGCCGCATGTATGCCTCGGTGAGGCTCGCCACGGCGTGCAGGACCGACTTCTCGCCGCAGCCAGCGCAGGCGCCGTCGCCTGAGACCAGCGCTTCATAGTTACTGCGCACCATGAGGTGGTTTTTGAGGTGGGCGACGTGTGATTCGATCGGATCTTCCGGGTCGAAGCGTCCGAGATACTTTTCTGGTGTGTCCGGTAGGAGATCCAGGAAGTTGGTGCCGCTCACGTGATCGGCATTGAGTTCTGCGGTCTCCGGTGCCATCTCCAGAGCTTCGTAGGGGCACTCGGTGACACACTCGCCACAGCCCTTGCACAGGTCTGAGACCATGATCGAGAACAGTCCGCCGCTACCTTTGTCCTTGCGCTCAAGCGACCGGAAGACTCCGGTGGTCTTGTGGAAGGCCACCGGAACGCGCTCAAAGAGTTCCATGAACTGACCGCGGGTGGCCTCACTGATTGAGTCCAGGTTCTGGATTTCCTCATTCAGCATCTGTTGGAACGGCGTGGATTCCTTGTTGGCAATCTCTGCTGCCATCGCTGCTCTGAGGCGTTCTTCGAGGGCGGGAAGCTCTGCCAAGAGCTGGTCCCGTTCGCCCAGATCTACGACGTATGCCTTTGCTGCGGTCTGCAGAATCGTCGACATATCCTGTGCGGTGTTCGGCAGCGCCGTATCAGGACAGGCGGTGATGCAGTCCATGCATGCGGTGCAGTTCTCTGCGATCCAGA
>CAYUOD010000308.1:0-4000 GCA_964446225.1 uncultured Acidimicrobiales bacterium
ACTCGGCGGTCCGCAGATATGCGCGAGACGCCGGTCCGCTGCTCGGCGACCTGAACCATCTCGTCCGCTCAGACACAACTTCGCGGAACCCCCGCACGGTCGCGTCTTTGCACCGCAATCTGGATCATCTGGAGCAACGCATCACCGACCTCGCACGTGAGGACGCTATAGCGCGGGAACGTCCTGATCTCAGCGGCGATGAGGTCATGGAGTACCTCTCACTGCCTCCTGGTCCTGACGTCGGCAAGGCGCTGGCGTTCCTGATGAAGATCAAACGCAGCGAGGGAACGCTCGATCGTGAGATCCTTCTGAAACGCCTCGATCGCTGGTGGGTCGCTCAGAACGAGTGAGCTGAGCGCAGCGGTTCTGTTGGCTTCAAACCGCGTAGCCCAGATCACACAGTTTCAACCCCAGGTGGAGTTTGAATCTGTCCGTGCCCTCGCTGAGGTCCAGGTGATGGTCTTGTTTCATCTTCTCGAGTCGGTAGTAGAGCGTGGTGCGGTGGATGTTGAGTTGGGCTGAACTTGCTTTCGCATCACACGCCAGGTCGAGGTAGACCCTCGCGGTTTGGATGAGGTCCTCGGTTCCGGTGGTCAGGAATTGCGCCACGTCACTGTCGATAAACGGCTCGACCTGACAGGGTTGGAGCAGTGCAAAGCCGCGTTCCACACCCAGCTCAGACCAGTACACCGGGGAACTCGAGTGTTGATACTGGGCGATGCGCAATGCGGTGTCGGACTCAGAACTGGCTTCTGCAAGCGCTTGGAGGGTTGCGTGTTGTCCGCCCACTCCTGCGCTGATAGGCGTATCCCGGGAGTCTGTCTTGAGGTGCTGTGAGATGGCGTCCACGAGGCGTCTGGGGGCGTCCTGGCCAGCATTGCTGGATACGAGAAGCACAATGCTCTCGTCGGAAACAAGGCAGTACACGTCTGAGCGATACCGCAGGGGCTCGACTGCCTGCGCGAGTTCGGAGTGACTGGCCTGGGCCGAGACGCTCAGCATCTGCCATTCCGTTGCGCTGGCGGCACGTCGGTGCAACAGTGATGCCGAGCGCGAGCGAAGTTGGGCATCACCACTGAGGAGCCCGGCGAGTGCCGTTGCTTCGAGTTCGTCGCCGAGTTCCAAGCGGGTGAGCACTGTGGCGAAATCACCAGCGGCGGTTGTGGCGATAGCTTCGGCGTCGTCATTGAGGCCTTCGTCCAGCACCCAGATCATCGCCAAATGTCGACCCTCGCTGCGCACGGGTACGTAGAGCCGGCCCATCATTCCAAGTGCAGCGTTCTTGGGCAGTCGAATAGGTAGCAGTGTGTCCGCGAGTTCGAACCCCTGGAACCATTTGAGTTCGTCCTCGGGTAGCCGGTGCAGCAGGATCGAGTCGTGTCTGCTGCTGTCGATCTCACCGAAGTGGTCACTGTGGACGATAAGGCGGTGGTTGCGGTCTTCCAGAACTGCCGGGGCGCCGAGATTTTTCGCCAATCGTTCAATGAGGGTCTGCAGTTCGCTCATCAGGGGCCACTGGTCTTAGGGCGGATGTCGGTGTTGGCGATGTCCGCCAGACGCAGTGGTGTTGAGATCGTGCGCCGTTGGAGCCCCAGAGCTGGCTCTTGTGTCGTGGGGCTGACGAGAGCTTGAAGGACCGGCCCACACGTACGTCCCTGGCACAGTCCCATGCCACAGCGAGTCAGTCCCTTCACCGAGCGACAGTCGCTCGCGCCGACGGCAAGCGCCTCGACGATCGCGCCGTAGGTTACGTCTTCGCAGCGGCAGATAATGGTGTCGGGGGTAAGGATCTCGCGCCACTTGGCTGGCGGACCTGAAGACTCAACAACTATCCGCGCGAACTCCTTTGCGCGGAGAGCAGAGGCGCGCGCGGTGCCCCGTGATGTCTTGTAGCCGAGGCTTGCGGCGATACTTCGAGCGGCAACAATGCCCTCGGCTGCTGCCTTGATGCCGCCGCCGATGCCGGTGGATTCACCTGCAGCTGCTACGCCGGAGATGGAGGTCCATTGGGCTGCATCCACCGCCAGCCGTCCCGAGAAGACGCTGCCTGTCTCCAACGCGCAGCCGAGGTTGAGAGCGAGGTCAAGATTCGGCACGAAGCCATGCGAGATGGCGAGATGATCGATCTCGATTCTCTCGCGGGCGCTGCGCTCGGGGTGCCCTGAGAGTAACGGGGCGATGTCCACAGCCTCGAGTTCGTTTGTGCCGAATGCCTCAAGCACGACGTAACGGTGCAGCGACTTCACTCCACTCGATCTCAGCGCCCTGCGGTAGCCGAGGTATTGCGATATCTGCTGCGGATACAGTGCGAGTTCGGCCCGTGTGAGCTCGAGCGGGTGACCTGAGTCGATGAGCCAGGTACGGTCGGCCGCTTTCGAGACGGCCTTTGCAACGGGTAACAGGAAAGGCCCGCTGCCTGCGACCATTGCTGTTCCATCCAGGTGCACGCCCTGTGACTTTGCGAGCAGCTGAGCAGCGCCAGCTGTTGTGACCCCGGGGAGCTGCCAGCCCGGAAACGGCAGTGTGAACTCCTGGGCCCCTGTGGCGATAAGAACAAACCGGCTGATGACGTCAAGGGTCTCGCTGCCTGTACACAGAAGTCGGTGGCCGGGACCGGATTGCTCTGCCGCCCAGACGGAAACGCCAGGCCGGTAGTCGACGAGCGGGTGTTGGGCCACCCGAGTACTCGAATGAGGTTCGCCGCAGTGCTCCTTGCGGTAGAGCTGTCCACCTGGGGCGGGTTCCTGATCGAGGAGCAGCACCTCGACACCAAGCGCCGTCAGGGTCTTCGTGGCGCTGAGTCCAGCTGGCCCTGCACCGACGACAGTCACATCGACGCTAAGCGTGTCGGAGGTTGCCGGTCGGGAGTCCTTCGTCGGACCGCCAAACGAGCTTGCTGAGCGCAGGACCAGTTCATCGTTCGCGAGCGTGCGACAGGCACGGATCTCTTGCCCGTTGTGTTCGACCAGACACTCCCAGCAGTTCCCAATACCGCAGAACTGACCGCGCTCCTGTTCGAGGAATCGGCTCTTTCTAAAGGCACGAATGCCTTGGGCGTTCAACGCCGCAGCGACCGTGTGCCCCGGTTGAAAGGGAATTGCTTCGTCATCGAAAGTGAACATCAGCGAGCTTCGAGATCTACGAGGCGAGACGGTAGAAACGGCCCAGGGTCGACTGGGATCTGGTGCCCGTCGATATGGTGGCGCACTGTTTGTGCGGTCGCCGGAGCGAGACCGATACCGGCGCCTTCGTGTCCGCTTGCGTGTATTAGGCGTGGAAGTGTGGGGTCAGGTCCAATGACGGGCAGGTGATCAGGGCTTGCTGGCCGAAAACCCGTGTAGCTGCGCATGATCCGTAGATTCGATAGCGCCGGGTAGAGGGAGACCGCCCGCCTGGCGAGTGAGATGAGATCGCTCACGGCAACGTCCCCGTCGAACCCTGCGAATTCCCGACTTGAGCCGAGCAGGATGGTGCCTGAAGCGGTTCCTTCCACCACCGCCGAGAACTGTACGTGGCTCTCGCCGCTTTGAGTCGCCGCGAGGTAGTCGGCCTCGTAGACCTTGTGATGGATCATGGTCTCGACCGGTTCTGTGACGAGTATCCGACCACGCCGCGGCCCAATGCCGACGTTGCCTCCTGCGGCAGCGGCGACTTCCCCCGCCCAGGCTCCGGCGGCGTTGACGGCCCAGTCACAGTGCAGTCGCGCAGACTCAAACTCGACCGTCAGGCCGCCGTTTCGCCGTTCGATGAGCGTTACGCGTCGCCCGGCGTGGACCTGAATCCGGCCGCGTTTCAGAAGTGCTCCGACGGCAAGCACTGGCTGCACCTGACAGTCACCGGGATAGAGGGCACCGCCGACGAGATCCTGTGTGAGATGTGGTTCCAGGTCTGCGATCTCAGCTCTCGACACCATGGCGGCCTCAACGCCTTGTTCACTCTGTCTTGTGAGCATGTCCCGCACAGCGACAAGCTGCTGATCAGTGCGGGCTACGACGAGGCC
>CAYUOD010000309.1:0-3984 GCA_964446225.1 uncultured Acidimicrobiales bacterium
GCGCTGTTGGGTGAACGACGAGGGCATTGCGGCCCACGACGTCTACGTCACCATGACCGCAATGGCACTGGCCACGAACGCCATCAGCATCGGTCCCGGAATAACCAACCCCTACACGCGCCATCCCTCATCCACCGCGGGAGCGATTGCAGCTATCGATCGCCTGAGTGGCGGACGCTGCTTTCTCGGCATCGGCGCCGGGGGAAGCCTCACCCTTGATCCGGTCGGCCTGAAACGCTCCAGGCCCGTGCAGGCCGTGCGTGAAACAATCGAAGCTTGTCGGCTGTTGTTCTCAGGCGAGCGCGCTAACACCGCCGGAGACTTCGTACAGCTGCACGAAGCACACATGGTCGGGGCTAGGCCTGGTATCGAGATCTGGCTCGCTGGCCGCGGACCACGCATGCTGAAACTGGGCGCCGCAAGCTGCGATGGCGTGATGTTGGAGTTCATTTACAAGCCGCAACTCGTAGACGTCATCGAGAGGGTCCGCCAGGCTGCGGTACAAGCTGGCAAACACCCGAAGATCAGCTACTCGACGATGGTCGTCACCGACGACCGCTCAATGGCCGTGGCCAAGCAGCACCTCACCTACCGGCTCGTCGATTCACCAGCAGATGTCAAAAACGCCATCGGACTCAGCGACAGCGACTCTGATCTGATTCGGGCGAGCCTCGCCGAGGGACTCGAAGCCGCCGCCGAGTTCGTGCGAGACGAATGGGTGCTGCCTTTTGTGCTCTCCGGCTCGCTTAGCGAATGCGCCAAAGAACTTGAGCAACTCACGGGTGCAAGTTCAATCGACGAGTTCGCCGTGGCGGTGCTTGATGCCCAGAACGCCGAACGCACTATCGATACGGTAAATGAGATGCTCACCTAGCGAGCCATCTACAGCCCGCGGATACCGCTGCCTCTCACCGAGACCTGAGCTGACGTCTCGGCGGTGCACACACCGCGACGGTAGACCGAACGCGTCCCAGGCGAGCGCGCTATGGCCTCGCGTACACTCGCCGCCTCAAGCACAACAAAATCCGCAGGATCACCGACGGAAAAACTCACGGGCGCAAGCCGCATGAGGCTGCGTACATTGTGGGAGATCATGGCGAGAGAGGTTGCAGGAGTCTGATGTCCTGCCATGACCATGAGTGCCGCTGTTTCGAGTGGATCCGAGCGACCTAGGAGATTGAAAGGATCCTCCACGTTGTCGGCCCCGGCGCCAATGACCACGCCGGCATCCTGCAGGTCGCTGATAGGTGTCAAACCACGAGGTATCACAGCGACATGATCCCGTCCCTGCAAGAAGAGATTCGTCTGGGGCAGGGTCACAACGGCCACACCCGCCGCGGCAACCTCCCGGGCTGTCTCGCTGCGCCGAGCCTCGGACTGCACGCTGAGACTTACGCAATGACTTGCCGTAACCGGGTATGAAAAACCTGTCTCCTGAACCATGCGGGCCAGGTAGCGCAACGAACGGGCATCGGGATTCAGACTCTCGTCAATATGAAGATCGAGTCCTCGCCCGGCCGCCACAGCAACCGCCATCGTGTGATCCAGGTGGGCGTCCGGATCGGACTCGAACTGGGGCGCGCCACCGACGAGGTCGGCCCCGGCCTCCATGGCCGCGTCCAACGCGGCGCGATTCGGCGCGCCGTCAGGCCCCGTAAGCGGATGGCTCACCAGCGCCACGATCTGCAGGTCCACCAGGTCGCCAAAGGTCTTGCCAACAGAGCGCAGAGCCTTGACTCCGGTTGCACCTAAGCGGGAGTTGACGTTCACGTGGGTGCGAACAGCCGTAGTCCCCCGTGCAACCAGTCGGCTCAGCGCATCCGTGGAGCGCTCAACAATGTTGTCGTAATCGAACCAGCCCTGGGCCATCGCCTGGTTCCAGGCCAGTACCGCGCCCATGAGATCGCCCGCGGGGTTCGGAATAAGGTCTGCGGTAAGCGCCTTGTCCAGGTGAGCATGAGGCTCGGCGAATCCAGCGACCACCAGACTCCCGTCCAGTTGGCGCTCCTCAGCTGCACCAGCAACGTCCTGGCCGGTGGGTAAAACCGCAGAGATGAGCCCGTCGGTAATCCACATATCAACGAGACGGCCATCATCCAGTAGCGCCTCCCGGAGCACGAGATCCGGCACCTGCGCCTCAGACTGAGAACTTTTCTGCGTCATCTTGGGGGCTCGACTTTCGACATACTTGACGTCACCTTCTTCAGAAATTCTTGACGGGTCTGGTCG
This sequence comes from uncultured Acidimicrobiales bacterium, assembly GCA_964446225.1. GTDB lineage: Bacteria > Actinomycetota > Acidimicrobiia > Acidimicrobiales > Poriferisodalaceae > CAYUOD01. The sequence goes on from CAYUOD010000309.1 coordinate 2,230, forward strand.
TCGCTCTTGTCTGATCGGTAGAGCGAGATCCACTCGAACTCTGCGTCGGGCGCACAGAGTCCAATAGCTGTTCGCTGGAGCAGATGTTTGCCTGGTTCGCCCTGCAGTCGATTCACAAATCGACTCGCGCCATGGGTCGTGATCACGGTGAGCCGCGACACCGAACGAAGTGGAGAGTCGTCGAGCGATCTGCTGCCGTCGATCCACGGGGCGAAGGCGCTCTGGAACCAGTCCAGTATGCGCCCAGGCATGCCACCCCACCAGGTCGGATACACGAGCACAAGCTCACCTGAATCGGCGAGATCAGTGTGCGTCGGCTCCTCACCGGCATAGAGGCGAAACAACTGGACCTCTGCTCTGCTCTCGAGACCGCTCATGGCCGACTCAAGTACGACCTCACTGAACGCGGTGTCGACAGGGTGACAGTGCACCACGCAGACCGCGGCTGTCTTGGCTACCACGACGCGAACGCCCTCGTGATCTTGGTCTCGTCGATAGCGCTGGCGGGAAGTCGCAGGTAGGTGCGCCGGCACCTGAGTCCACACTGCATGCGCAAGGTCCACATGATCATGCGACGGCCACCGTCGCGAGCCCGCCGCGTGTCCGCCGCGCTATGCGGCGTAGTCGTCACGACACCAAGACGCGAGATGTGTTGCAGCATCGGTTGGAGAGTGTCTTTTTCGTCGAGACGAAACGCGACACCGGGCAACAGGACACGGTCGAACCAGTTCTTGAGGGGCGCCGGGGTGGTGAAGGTCACCGAGGGGTAACAAAACAGCAAAGCGTCCGCTTCTCGAAGCTGAGTCGCTGCAGACACGACCTCTTCGACGAGCATGTTCGAACCCTCGTCGTGATAATGAACGCGTTCCGCCTGGCTCATTGGCTCGGCGAACCCCTGGGCTGCCAGGTTGAGTCTCGTCACCGTATGGTCCGCGTCCTGCAGGGTCTTCATCACCCGCTTGGGAACACGGCACGCGTCATCGTTCTGGTCATAGCCATCAACCAGCAGAACTCGCAACTTCGTACCTCCAAATCGACGGCAGACGCCGTAGGCTACGGCGCGCTTCGCGGATTTCATTACAGCACGTTTGCTTGCCCTGAGCGAGATTTGCTCGATATCGCTTCACCCATGCCATAGATTCGGCCTATGCAGCATGAAGGAACTCCACGTTTGCCTGACCGTTCAGCCAACTTGCTCATTGAGCGCGGCGTTGTGCTCACCGTTGACGAGGCGTTCACCGTGCATGATCCGGGCTGGGTCCACGTCGCACATGATCGCGTCGTCGCCCTGGGTCCGGGAACAGCGCCCGAGAGCATCAAGCGCACCGCCGACAGAGTCATCGACGCGCACGGCTCAGCGGTAATGCCCGGCATGGTCAACGCGCACACACATCTTTTTCAGACGTTCTTTCGAGGACTCGCAGACGACAAACCACTTCTGGACTGGTTGCGGGACTGTATCTGGCCGGCTGCGGTACACCTCGACCACGATCTCACGCGCACCGCGGCTCTGCTCGGTCTCGTCGAGAACCTTCGCGGTGGAGCAACAGCGGTTGTCGATCACCAGTACGTCCATGTCAGCGAGCAGATCGACGACGCCGTCTGCGGTGCGGCCGACGAAATCGGGGTCCGACTGCTGCTGGCCCGTGGCTGGGCAGACCGTAACTATCTGCCCGCCCTCACCGAGTCAGCCGATCTCGTTCTCGAGCGCACGCAGAAGCTGCGCGAGCGCTGGCACGGACACGATGACGATCG
>CAYUOD010000310.1:0-3963 GCA_964446225.1 uncultured Acidimicrobiales bacterium
GACGGATCAAAGTTCAGATCCGAGAGTGCGAGGTAGGCGGTTGTGAGCTTGCGTTGCAACGGGTCTCCCTGGCTGGAGTGTGACACCTATTCTGCCCACGGTTCGTTCCGCCGTGCAGCGATAGACCACTGCTGAGTCGCAACGTGTCCTCGTCTGCTTCGAGAACAGGTATTCTGGTGGACTCCCCAGGGGACGTAGCTCAGTTGGTAGAGCACCTGCTTTGCAAGCAGGGGGTCACGGGTTCGATTCCCGTCGTCTCCACGCACGTGTCAACAGCAGGCCTGCTGCAAGACTCAGCGTGGCGAGCACGATCCTTGTGACGTCGATCGCTGGTCGCCAGGTGACCTCGCCGTCCTTAATGACATACACGCCGACCGGTCGAGCCTTTAATCCAAAGCCGAAACCGTGACCGCCGTCGCTTTGGTCGTCGTCCACGTGTCCGCCGCCGCCCCCACCGAGTCCGCCGCTGACACGCGCTGCGGGGATGATGGTCAGACCGTCACGTTCGAGGGGATCACCGTAGACCCGCTCCACGGTCATGGTGTCCCGGGTCTTGTTGATGATCTCCTCGAGGCGGCTACCTGGTTCGCTCGGATTATGCATCGTGGTGACCTCATTTTCTTGGCGCCGGGTGTCTCGTGAATCTGGCGTGTTGAACCTGCTCGAGGCTGGCTTCTTTGTGCACCCGCTCGTCGTAGCCGATCTGACGTAGGAGGTCCGCGACGCTGTCGTGGGCTCCGTACTCATCTACAAAGATGCTGTTCCATGGCATGTTCTCGAGCTCTGGGTGAGCGCGCACAAATGTCATGTACTCGTGCTCTGCATGATCCTCGAATTCGGCGTTGAGTTGGTAGCTCCAACGTGGGTTTGCAACATAGAGCAGCCACGAAACCTGGTAATAGACGAATGCCAACACCTGCGGGATGATTCTGCCGCGGAACAACTGTGAGGCAGAGCGCTGACTGTGGAGCATTTCCTCAAGGATGAGAAGATGCCATTGCTCATTGTCTTGCTGCGACCGAGCCTCAGTAATGCGCAGGTGGATGGTCTTCGCAAATTCGGGTGTCTCATGCTTGTGAGTCACTGCTATGTAGGCGACTTGTTCCCAGGCCTGGTACGGCACTCGCGCCACCACCTCCAGCACGCGGAACTTGGGCAGCGTCGCCTGTTTGCCGTAGATGAGGTCCATTGTTGAGAAGAGAGCTTTCGCCAGCACGCCGGCCTTCATCTTCTTGCTTGCAAGTGTCATTTCTTGCTCGACGCGTAACTGATCCGATGAGAGTACGTCCATGGGGATCCTCCGCCGCTCAGTCTCGCAGGCTGTCCTGCGATCTGTCGTCGGCTGGTATTTCACCCGCCTCGGGGACAGGCCTCGCATCTTTGTTTCTTGCGGATCTGGTGGCGAGGACGAGTCCCCATACCCCCAGGCCGACCATGGCAACGGGAAGGCCCCAGATTGCGATCTCGACTCCCCAGAGCCCTGCGGTACCGATACTCAGAAACAGTGTTCCAAAGATGAGATAGCTGACTCTCACCGGTGTCATTCGTACACCACCACCTCACCGAAGGTGACTTCGGCGTCGATGATGAGTCGGGCAGTGCCTGGCGTGTTGACCTGGGCTGACAGCTCCGGGCGAATTCCGTCCTCGGTGACCTGTCCAATGGTGACCTCCCCGGCGACCGCTGAAGCCGTGATTATCAGATCTACCCCCTGAGGCGGAAATACCGTGAGGCTGCCTGCAACAACCTCTGCTGAAACTGATTGCTGGGTTCCCTCTAGGTCCAGGTCGCGAAGGTCGAGTACGAGTTCGCCAGCGCCGAGGCTGTATGTCGCCCGAAGCTCAGCGAGCGTTTCAACCGTTCTGGTTCGCTGACCGGCTCCATGTTGAATCATCGGGTCGAGAATCCATGCCCCCGACAGGCCGAGTATGGCGACGAGCCCGAGCACGATGAGCCCTGGTGCTCGACCGGTGAACGCAGCTACGAGCAGCCCTGCACCACTTGCGAGAAGAGTTATAGAGAAAACCTGGGCCAGGCTGAGCGTCCACCAGTCGTTCACGTGTCCGAGTAGACCGATTCCGAACCCGACCGATAGCAGACTGACGATAAGCGGTGTCATGGGGAAGCCGCTGTCCGGTTCTGTTGTGTGCGTCTGTTGGTTGGTGTGTTCGTCTGTAAGCACCGGTGCGGCACTAGACAGTGCCGCTGGTGGAGTTGTCAACGATGATTCCGGCGGCGGAGCGCTGGTAGCTGTGGTGACAGCATCCTTTGGGGTCCTCGTGAGGAGGTATACGCCGCCTCCGATGAGTGCCAGCGGAGCGACGCTCAGTCCGATCCACGTCACCTGTGATCCAACCGCGAGCAGGCCCACAAGGATCAGCCCCCATGCGATGATCACGTTCCGTTCGCTGGAGGACTTTGCTGTGCGAGGGGGGTTTGGTAGTCCGCTGCTCCGCGGCATGAGTGCCCATGAAGCGAGGTAGGCCACCAGAATGATGCCCCCTGTGACAAAGGCTCCAACCACGGCGAGGATGCGAACAATGGTCACGTCCAAGGCGAAGTAGTTGGCGATTCCGTCGCACACTCCTCCGATTTTGGGTCGATCTCCACGTTCTAGTCGGCGCGGCTGGGCTGGGCTGCGCTCGTTTGTCTTGTTCATGGAGTCATCATCGTCGCACACTGGCGGTCTAGACAATCGGGGATCACCCTGATATCACCCCGAGTCTCACTGACAGCTCGCAGGAAGCCGCTATGACCATACAATGTGGTCGAAATGGCGTAGAGTGATGTTGTTCGCGCTGAGCGAGCTTCTGTGGGGGTCACATTCAGACGAGTTGCGGTGGTCAGCCTGAACTGGTGGGTCGACTGCGCGGGCCGCGTGCCATGCGCTGTCGGCCGGGTTGACTGCCACGCTCCCTTAGAGCGTGGCTAAGTGTCTACACCTGTCGGCCTAGCCAACCAGCGATTTTGTCGAGTGTCGGAGCTGCCTTGTATGGCACTACTGCCTCATCAAAGGGCACCTCAGTTCCGCGACCTTCTGCTGGTATTCCTGCTTTGACAGCTGTCAATGCAGCGAGAAGTTGTTCATCATTGAAGTGAGCGGTGCGGTTTGTCGCCGTGGCCAGGTCCCAGGCGTGAACGGCGATTTCTCCGCAGTAGACCGTGAGCGCACTGCGCCCCGGGAGCACCCCAAAGGGCAGTGTCAGGTCGCGCTCAAGCACCTCTGCGTCGGCCCAGTCCTCGGCTACCTGTGCGGCCGCTGTGAGCCAGGCTTCGTGCCATGTCTCGGTCTCTCCCAGGACCGCCACCTGGGGCACACTGAAAGGATCTTCTCCGCGGGCGACAGCCGCGACTCGAGCCATTACGGCCACGAGGTGCCCGATGAGTGTGTTCACGTCGTACTCCGTGCAGGGTGTGGGTCTGCTGAGATCCGCTGGCCGCGTCTGCTGGATGAGGTCTCCGGTAACCGATACCACATGTTCGAAGTTTGGGCGTGGGTCTGTACGAGGGATTGCTTGTTGCATATTCATAAAATGAGGATCGCACGTAAATAGGACAGCTCATGGCCTGTTTGCGTGGGAAACTCAGGATCATGAGAGCCGATCGCCTCGTTGCGACTCTTTTGATATTGCAACGCAAGGGAACTACGACTGCGGCCGAGATCGCCGAGGAACTCGAGGTCTCAGAACGCACCTCACGCCGCGACCTTGATGCTCTGTCCATGGCTGGTGTGCCGGTATATTCGCGCCAGGGCCGTGGCGGCGGCTGGTCGCTGGTGGGCGGAGCGCGCACTGACCTCAGTGGCCTCACCGCAGCTGAGGCCCGGGCTTTATTCCTGGTCGTTGGCCCGTCCTCGATTGCGAGTTCTGATACTAAAGCGGCATTGAGAAAGCTCGTGCAAGCGCTGCCCGAAACCTTCAGAGCTGATGCGGAGGCGGCAGCGGACGCGACTCGTGTGGATTC
>CAYUOD010000311.1:0-3943 GCA_964446225.1 uncultured Acidimicrobiales bacterium
AGGCAGCAAGCAGCACCTCGTCCTTCGACCAGAAGCCCACGAACGGAGGTGCGCCAATGATTGAGACCCAACCAACCATGAAGGTGGCCGCTGTGATCGGCATGGCGCCGCGCAATCCGCCCATGCGGCGCATGTCCTGCTCATCATCCATCCCGTGGATGACAGAACCCGCCCCCAGAAACAGCAGCGCCTTGAAGAAGGCATGAGCGACCACGTGAAAGATGGCTGCAACATACGCGCCGGAGCCAATAGCGAGGAACATGTAGCCCAGTTGGCTGATCGTCGAGTAGGCCAGGACCTTCTTAATGTCGTACTGCGCGGCCGCGGCCGCCGCCGCCGTGAACGCCGTAAATGCACCGACGATCGCAATCCAGTCCATCGCTCCAGGTGAGAGCGCCAGTACCGGACTCAGACGAATCATCAAATAGACGCCTGCGGTGACCATCGTGGCAGCATGCACCATCGCCGATACCGGCGTGGGGCCTTCCATTGCATCTGGCAGCCAGACGGACAGGGGGAACTGCGCAGACTTAGCCGATGCAGCAACCATGAACAGAAGCACGATGACCGTCGCCTGCGTTCCCGTCAGATTCGGTGCCTTCGCCGCAATGTCGGTGTAGTTGAGGCTGCCAAGCAAAGCAAAAACCACAAACATGCCCACAAGATAGGAATGGTCACCGATGCGGTTGGTTATGAACGCCTTCTTCCCGGCCACGGCAGCGGATTCGCGGGTGAACCAGAACGAAATGAGGAGGTAGGAACTGGCCCCGACTCCCTCCCAGCCAAGGAACGTCACGATGAGGTTGTCGCCAAGCACGAGCATCAACATCGAGAACAGGAACAGGTTCAGGTAGACGAAGAACTTCGCGTAGTTCTCATCACCGTGCATGTAGCCAATGGCGTACAGGTGGATAAGCGAACCCACGCCCGTGATGAACAGCACCATCGTGATCGAAAGTGGGTCGACCAGCAGCGCCGCGCGGATATCCAGGCTGCCCACAGCGATCCAACTAAACAGGACCTGGGTGAACGAACGAGCCTCTGCCTCTCGCTCAACCAGCCCGGCATAGACAACTACGGCGACCACGAAAGATCCGAACGACATAATCGTCGCGACCCAACCTGCCAGTGGCTCGCCGAGCGTGCGGCCTACCAACAACAGAATCACGAAGCCGAGCAGCGGCAACGCAGGAATAAGCCAAGCAGCATCAAGCATCTGTCACCTAGCCCTTCAAGCTCGACATGTCGTCAACGGTTGCATCGGGGTGCCTTCTCAGAATTGCCACGACAAGTCCAAGTCCAACGACGACCTCAGCCGCGGCCACGACAAGAACAAAGAACACTGCGGTTTGGCCGTTGATATCGCCAAACGACTTCGCGAAACCAACAAAGGTGATGTTTACACCGTTCAGCATGAGCTCAATACACATCAGAATGATGATTGGATTCCTGCGTACGAGGACGCCTGCGCCCCCAATGAGAAACATCATGGCGCCAAGGATGAAATACCAACTCTCGGTAACCTCCATCAGGCGCCCCCTTCCTCATTCGAGTGACCTCTGCGAGCAAGAACAACCGCACCAAGCACAGCAATCACGAGTAGTACAGAGGTGAGTTCGAATGCAAACACGAAGTCGCCGAACAACGAGTAGGCGAGACGCTGGATATCTGGGAGTTCCGCAGTTGCCTCGTCTACCTGGGCTGGCGCTCCGGTCAGGGCGAATGCGCCGCTGGCTGCCATCCAAACCGCGACACCAAGTCCGCCGATCGCGAATATCGCGGCGGCTGGGCGCTGCAGTTTGAGTGGATCATCGCGCAGGTCCTCGAGCGTATCCACACCCACGAGCATGATGACGAACAGAAACAGCACTACTACTGCGCCTGCATAGACGATTACCTGCACGGCCGCCAGAAAGTTCGCCTCCGCAACCACGAAGATCACCGCGACGCCAAACAACGAACCAACAAGCGAGATCGCTGCGTGCACAGGCTCCCGGATAAAGACCACACCCAACGCACCAGCTACGCAGCAGGCACCGGCGATGATGAATACGACAGGCTCAATCATCGATTGACCCGTCTTCTGGCTGAGATGCATCGTCTGCGGCGCCCTCAGGAGCATCCTCGGACTGGCCGACCTCAGGGGCCCTTACGCCATATCCCAATTCTCCAGCCCAATGAGCGCGTCCTTGAAAGGCGACACGGCCGCTTGGTGAGGTGGCACGCATCCAGCCAGACGTGTGCTCCTCATCGCCGTCGATCCAGTGCTCCCACGGTTGCTTCTGAGGCTGGCCTTCGTCGTCAACGAGAAGTTCATTCTTGGTGTAGATCGCGTCGGAGCGGTTCTTGAATGAGAACTCGAGAACCTTCGTCTCAGTTATTGCGCCCGTTGGGCACGCCTCGACACACATATCGCAGTGAATGCAACGCAGGTAGTTGATCTCGTAGACGAAACCGAACCGTTCGCCGGGCGATGTCGGTTCAAGGGGATCATTGTCCTGCCCACGCACGTAGATGCACTTGGCTGGACATACTCCGGCGCACAATTCACAACCGATGCATTTCTCCATGCCGTCTTCATAGCGATTGAGCACATGGCGACCATGGAAACGGTCCGGCTTCGGTCGCTTCACGTCCGGGTATTTGTCTGTTACCCGCGTATCAAACAACTTGGCGAACGTGACCTTGAATCCGTTGAGGTATCCCATCAGCTGACCTCCTCGTTCTCACGGTCCCGGTCCCAAGCCTGATTGCCCGCCTTCACGCCAGCCATGAGCAGCACGTAGCAAAGCAGGGCTATGGCAATAGTGGCGGAGTACAGAACGGGTCGATTCCAGTCACTGTGCTCAAGGGTGCCCCGGATGACGGCCACGACCATCAACCAACCCAGGCTCGCAGGAATAAGAACCTTCCAACCCAGGTCCATGAGCTGGTCGTAACGAAGCCGAGGAAGCGTTGCTCGGAACCAGACGAAACAAAAGAGGAACACGAGCACTTTCCCAAAGAACCAGATCGGGCCGGGCACGAAATTCAGCGCTGTGATTGGCGCGGACGGACCACCAAAGAAGAGGGTGACCATGATCGCGGACATCGTGATCACGTTCATGAACTCCGCCAGGAAGAACATCGCGAACCGCATCGACGAGTACTCGGTATGGAAGCCACCGACGAGTTCCTGCTCGGCCTCAACCAGATCGAACGGCGGCCGATTCAGCTCTGCGGTGCCGGCAATGAAGAAGATCACGAACGGCACGATGCCTGTCAGCAGCACGTTCCAGTTACGAATCCCACCCAGCTGCTCAGTCACAATGCCACTGGTCGACAGGGTGCCAGCCACGATCACCACCGCGACGATGCTGAGCCCGAGGGCCGCCTCATAGGAGATTGCCTGAGCTGAAGCGCGTACAGAACCCAGCAACGGATACTTCGAACCTGAGCCCCAACCAGCCAACATGACGCCATATACCGCAATCGATGACATCACGAGCAGGAGCAGGATTCCAATAGGCGGATCGGCCACCTGAGGCAACGTTTCCCGGCCAAAGATCGTGATCGGACCATTTCCCAGCGGCACAATAGCGAATGTCACAAATGCCGGAATGACTGCGAGGTAGGGAGCGAGTCGGAACATGAGTGGGTCAGACTTCTGCGGCCGGTTGTCCTCTTTGAAGAAGAACTTCATGCCGTCGGCCAGCGTCTGCAACATGCCCCACTTGCCAGCCGTATTTGGCCCGACACGGTTCTGCATGTCCGCAATGACTTTGCGCTCAAACCAGACCATGAACATGGTCGCGATGAGCAAGAAGACGAACGCAGCGAGCACCTTGATGCCCATGACGCCCACGTCAACCCAGTCGGTTCCGCCGACGAAGAGGGGATCACCAAACACTGGTTACCTCGTCTCCAGACGAATCTCAGTGAGACGGGCGTTCACGTCCAACAA
>CAYUOD010000312.1:0-3921 GCA_964446225.1 uncultured Acidimicrobiales bacterium
CCTCTGGCTCATGGTGTCGCGCGGTGATAGCAGCCATAACTGCCGCGCCTGCGATGGTGCGCCGCGTCGCCGCCTCGATACTGTCGGCGGTAACGGTCTCAATCTCGAGGCGCCCTGAGTCCACGTAGAAGCTCGCCACCGACAGGGGAGCGACGCCCACGCGTAGCAACTCGAGTAGTGCGTAGAACCGCAGGTCCTCGCGATGCTCGGGTCGATGAGACCCGGTCTTTATGTCGACGATCACCCGCCCGGCAGTTGTGGCTTCGGGGTTCCCGAGCGTGAGATCCAGCCGCCCGGAGAGCACGATCATTCCAGCGCAGAACTCGGCGTACCTGCCCGACTCTGTGGTCGGATTCCAGCGTGGACTGATCGGCGGGAAGGTGTCGAAGAAGTTGCTTGTCAGGGCCACACATTCAGACGTCAGATGAGCGCGCCTTGCGTCGCCGCAGCGCTCCAGCCATGTGCCGAGTGAGCTCTGCGAGTCGATCAGTATTGCCAGTGCTTCCCGCACCAAGGCTTCAGCACCGGGTTCACCAGCCCAGTGAATACTCAGACGGATCGCTTCGTGCGTTACCTGGCCCCGTGCAAGGGGTACAGACCATTCGAATTCCTGGCTGCGCTCGGCGCGCCAGCGGGACTGGCAGCCATGCACGGTGGCGAGACTGTGCTTGGAGACCCAGAGCTTGTCTTCGAGTTGTTCGGCAATTGGTGTGAGTGCTTCCTCCAGCCACTGCTGATATTCGAGACGGACCGATGCATCCCAGACCGGTCGCCCCTCTCGAGGGGGGCGGAGACGCTCCAGGACCTCGGTCTGCACGGGGGTCAGTTCGTTCACGCTCCGCGGAGTACCTCAGACATTGCGCCAACCATCATGGCGGGGTCATGTGCGCCGCAAAGCTCGCGGGCCGAATGCATCGAAAGCTGCGCGAGACCGACATCTACAACAGGTATTCCCAGACGGGCAGCTGTGACTGGTCCAACGGTCGACCCGCAACCGAGGTTGGTCCGGTGAACGTACTCCTGGAGCTCGACTCCTGCCCGCTCGCATGCGAGCTTGAACAAGGCGCTGCTCTGCGCGTCAGAGGCGTAGCGAACATTCGCATTGAGCTTTACGACCGGGCCCTGATTCATTTGGACATGGTGCTCTGGCTCGTGCTTCTCGAGGTAGTTGGGATGTACCGCGTGTGCCATATCAGCAGAGACGCAGTACGACTTGGCCGCGGCGCGGTGGAAGTCTTCCCGGGAGCCACCGCGGGCCAGAACGAGACGCTCGAGTGTCGCACTCAGAAGTTGGGCGTCTGCCCCGGTGCTGGACGTCGAGCCGATCTCTTCGTGGTCAAACATGACCAGAACGCTCGCAGTGGGCTTGTCCTGATCAGCGGTTTCGATCAGCGCGCGCAGGCCGCAGAAGCTTGAACAGAGGTTGTCGAGACGCGGCGCAGCCAGGAACTCCTGGTCGCGACCAAGCAGAGCCGAGGGGGTGAGATCGTGCGTCATGATGTCCCAGCCCAGAATCTCCCCAGGCTCACAGGAGAGTTCTTCGCTCAGGAAGTCAACGAAACCGTTGTCGCTTTCATCGTCGAGCCCCCAGATGGGGCTGAGATGTGCCTGCTTGTCGAGACTGAGGCCTTCGGTCGCATACTCGCGGTCGAGGTGGATCGCGAGCTGGGCCACGCGCAACAGTGGACGTTGCACGAGCAGGAGCTGGGTACGGGTGCTGTTGCCATCCCGAAGCACCACTCGGCCCGAGATACCGAGGTCCCGATCCAGCCAACTGTTCGTGAGCGCGCCGCCGTACACCTCTACGCCGAGCTGCGACCAGCCAGCACATGTGACGTCCGGGCGTGCTTTGATGCGCAGGTTGGGGCTATCGCTGTGTGCGGTAATGAGGCTGAACGGTGTAGCGGGATCCGCGTCCTCGGGGATGTCCCACGCGACGAGCGCGCCACCGTTGGTGACAAGTCCGCGTCCTGTTGACTTGTCCCACTCGGCGCTCGGGTGTTCCTGTTGGAATCCGACCTGGGACAGTTCTCGGGCGGCGTTCTCCACCGCGTGGTAGGGCGATGGTGAAGCGTCGATAAACGCCATCAACTCCGCGGTGACCTCTGAGGTGTTCATGCACACAGTCTTATCGGTAGCGTGGGCTGATGCGCGTTGCCACAGGAGAAATGCGAGAGGTGAGACTTCCGCTGAGGAGACCCTTCGCTGCTTCGCATGGCAGCGAGCACGACAGGGGCGTCATCTTGTTGCGCCTCGAGACCGCTGAGGCGGTCGGCTGGGGCGAGTGTTCGGCCCTCTCGCGGCCGACCTATTCCGAGGAGTGGCTGAACGGGGCGTGGCAGGTTCTAGAGCAGTTGCTGATGCCGCAGCTTGGTACCGGGGAGATCCCCGATATCGTCGGCAATCGAATGGCACGAACTGCGGTAGAGATGGCTCTCACTGATGCCAGATTGAAGGCCGAGGGACGGTCCTTCGCTGACTATCTCGGGGTGTCAAAGTCTTGCGTACCAGTGGGCGCAGTCATCGGGTTACTGCCCGACGAGTCTGCGCTCGAGGAGGAGGTGACACGGGTCTTGGAGGTTGGCTACCAGCGCATCAAGGTCAAAGTCACGCCCGGTAAAGCAGCTCAGGTCGTGGCGCTGGTTCGAGCAGTTGTCGGAAACTCTGTGGCTCTGTTCATCGACGCGAACGGTGCATTCGACAGACAAGGGATGGCTGAGCTCTGCTCACTGGAGCAGTACGGGGTAACGCTCATAGAGCAGCCCTTCGGGGTGGATGAGATCAGCCTGCATGCCGAGCTCGCCGCGCGCACGTCGACCGCTGTGTGTTTGGACGAGTCGCTTCGCTCGGTGGCTCAGACACGCGAGGCCTTGGTGGCCAAGGCGTGTGATGTCGTGTGTCTCAAGGCTCCGAGGCTTGGCGGCTACGACCGCGCGCTTGAAGCGCATGACGTTGCCCGCGGGTACGGCGCCGCCTGCTGGGTGGGCGGAATGATTGATACTTCGCTGGCTCGTGCGGCGAACACGGCCCTTGCTGGGCTACCGGGATGCAGCCTCGCCAGCGACCTGTCGGCGCCAGAGAATCTTCTTGCGGCAGACATTGCGGCTGAGGTCCTTATGAGTGACGGCATGATGCAGATCCCGACTCAACCCGGATTCGGCGTCGAACTGGACGAAGAAGCAATCGACCGCTTCACCGTGCGCAAGCAGGACTTCAGGCTCTAGAGCTACTCAGCCAGATCTGGCCGGCTGCGATCAGGACCGCTCCGATCGCGAGCTGGGTGCGCACCTGGGTTGTGAGATCATCACCCAGGCGAACCAGGAGCAGTTGGCCCAGTGACACGATCTCGTTGGACGGAAGATTGCCCAGTACGAAGCGCTGCCACAGCCAGTTGAGAGCGAGGATGGTGATCGCACCGATGACGATGCCAAAGCCGACTCTCCGAATGATCCTGCCTGGCTTGGGATGCAGGATCGTCGCAACAACGAGGGCAATAGCTGCTGCCATGATCGGAATTGACCAGGCGAGGCTGCTCCATTTCTCGACCGCGGATAGGTTCGGTAGGGGCGTGGTCTCGGGATTGAAGGTGAGCGGCGGCACCACGGGTGCGGCTGCCAGTTGGGCGCCAAGCGACGTCTCACCGCTCGCGGCGAGGTCAATGCTTACTTGTCTCCTGATGAGATCCAGATCGACCAGGACTTCGTTTGCGGGGAGTCCAAGCATCTGATTGGTCGCCTCACGCGCAACTCGCTGCAATGCAATCTGGGTTGCTGGTTGGGCCAGGACGGCCTCCACACTTGCCCGAGGGACGTCGACGCCGGTGAGTTCGGCTTCGAGGCGTTGTTCGATCTTTCCAGCTACGAGCCCGATGAATGCGTCACTAGCGACTACTTCTCCCACAGCTTCTTCAATCGCGACTGG
>CAYUOD010000313.1:0-3921 GCA_964446225.1 uncultured Acidimicrobiales bacterium
TCATTTACGACGGACTCTGGTTCTCCCCACTGCGGGAGGCCATGGACAAGTTCATAGATGAGTCGCAGCAGGTGGTCAACGGCGATGTTCGTCTGGGGCTTTCGCCCGGACGGTGTTGGGTGGTTGGCCGGCGCAGTGAGACGGGTCTCTATGACTATGGCCTCGCCACCTATGACCCCGAAGATACCTTCCGTCATGAGGACGCTGAGGGCTTCGTGCGTATCTGGGGTCTTGGACTGCAGACACGGGCCGCCAAGCAGGGAACCAAGTAACAGTGTCGACGCTGTGGCACGGACGTTTCGAGGGCGGGCCCGCTGAGGCTCTTGAGGCGTATACCTACTCGATTGGCTACGACCAGCGGCTGTTCGTTGACGACATTGTGGGCTCGCGGGCACATGTCAGGGGGCTCGGGCGAGTTGGCATCCTGGCTGATGCGGAGGTGGCAGCAGTGCTGGCCGCGCTCGACCAGGTCGAGCAGGAACTGGGCTCGGGCGAGTTCGAGTTCCTGCCCGCGGATGAGGATATCCACACCGCCGTTGAGCGTCGCGTGACCGAGATCGCCGGTGACGCCGGTGCCAAGATCCACACCGGCCGTAGCCGCAACGACCAAATCGCAACAGATGCGCGCTTATTCGTGAGGCGAGAGCTGCCAGCAGTGGGCCGGCGAATCCTTGCGCTGCAGGAAGTGTTGTTGTGCCGAGCCAAAGAAGCCGGCGACGCCTACCTGCCTGGATATACGCACCTGCAGCGGGCTCAGCCGGTCACGCTTGCTCATCATCTGCTGGCCCACGGCTGGGCGCTTGGTCGTGATATTGACCGACTGTTGGCCACGGTAGAGCGTGCGGACGTTTCGGTGCTTGGCGCCGGCGCCTTAGCTGGCTCATCACTGCCGCTGGACCCGGCTGGAGTTGCCGAAGACCTTGGTTTTGCCGGCGTCTTTCAGAACTCTCTGGACGCGGTCTCTGATCGCGACTTTGTGGCCGAGGCCGTATTCGATCTGACGCTCATCGGAGTGCATCTCTCGCGTATCGGCGAAGAGATAGTGCTCTGGTCGAGCGAAGAGTTCGGCTTTATGGGCCTCGACGATGGCTATTCGACTGGGTCCTCGATGCTGCCGCAGAAGAAGAATCCAGACATTGCCGAGCTGGCGCGGGGAAAATCCGGCCGTCTCATCGGTAATCTGACCGGCCTATTGGCCACGATGAAGAGCCTGCCCTTGGCGTACAACCGTGATCTGCAAGAGGACAAAGAGCCGTTGTTCGACTCAATCGACCAGATCACGTTGGCGCTCGCCGCGCTCACGGGCCTGCTGGATACCTGCACGTTCAACCTCGGTCGCATGCGAGAGGCCGCGGATTCGCCGACCTCTGCGGCGACTGACCTGGCAGAGTTCCTGGTCGAGAAGGGTATGCCGTTCCGAGATGCGCATGCCGTTGTTGGCACTGTGGTGCGGGCGTCTCTGGCTGGCGAGGGCGCGTTGGTCGACCTCGTGAGAGCGCACGATGCCCTCGGCGAGGATGCAGTCTTCCTGTTGGATCCCGGTGTCGCCGCGCGGCGACGGACTACTCCAGGTGGTGCAGGCCCCGGACCGGTGAAGGCACAGATCGTGGCTTTCGAGAGTTTGCTCGCGGCAGACAGGAAACGCTGCGCCGAGAAGGCCTAGCCATGGCTGGTGGCGAGTGGGACTGGCTGGATGGTGCTGCAACCGAGGTCGCTCCGCGGCTCTTAGGCAAGGTCCTTGTGGCTGGCGAATGTTCCGGTCGGATTGTCGAGACCGAGGCCTATTGCTCTGATGACCCTGCGAGTCACTCCTTCCGTGGGGTCACTCCGCGCACCGAGGTGATGTTTGGGCGCTCAGGAGTGCTCTACGTGTACTTCGTCTACGGCATGCACTGGTGCGCCAACGTTGTCGCAGGCGTTGACGGATCTGGCCAGGCCGCTCTGATCCGGGCTCTTGAGCCAATGGACGGTGTTGCTCTAATGGTGCAGCGGCGGGGCGATCGAAAGCCGCTTACCGACGGACCGGCGAAGCTCTGTCAGGCACTGGCGATAACCGGTGAACTCAACGGCCTCGACCTCACCAATCCCAGTTCTGCTGTCTCTCTTCTGGACGACGGTTTCGACGGCGGCGAAATCCACGCATCTGAGCGCATCGGTATCTCCGTCGCCAAGGAAAAGCTCTGGCGCTACCGCTTCGCAGCGGCCATCTCGGACCCCAAATCCTCGTGAAACGTCGCCTGGTCCCGTCGCACGGGACCAGGCGACGCTTCACGCCCGGAGACTGGCGTGGTGGATGGCTGAGCTCGGTAACGCCTGGGTAATGCGAGTCCAATAGGGTTCACATTTTGGTCAGAGTCGCACCAAACGGGCGACATGTAGAGAAGGCGGAAGACAGTGTCAAAACGGTTGTGGAGGTCCCTGGCGGCCCTCTTGGTCATTGCGGGGGTTCTAGTCGCAGGCGTAGCGACATCGTCGGCGCTGCAGGACGGCGTCGATCCCGAGGTGGTACCGCAAGTCAACTGTATTGAGCTCACGCAGGGCGGCTTCACGGCCTACTTCAACTATGAGAATACGACGAGCGGAACCGTCACAATCGGTAGTGGCTTCAACAATTTTTACGCGGTTGATGGCGGCATTCCGGTCCCGAGTCCGCTGGCTGAGTTCTCTTCTGGGGTGCATCCTGGCCTTTCGGTCTCGGCTACCGTCCAGGCCACCTGGGTGATTGTCTCGAACGGGGTGCTTACCAGAGTGATCGCCAATCCAGAGTCACCAGTCTGTGACCAGTCCGCGCCGACCACGACTACTACGGTTCCGGCGACCACGACTACGACGGTTTCGCCGCCGACCACGACTACTACGGTTCCGGCGACCACGACTACGACGGTTTCGCCGCCGACCACGACTACGACGACTGCGCCGCCGACCACGACGACTTGCGAGCCCTATGTCTGCCAGCGCGGTTCTTGACGCCTGATCTCCGCAGATCAATCGTCCACAAGGGTGAGGCGTCGCCTGGTTCCCTCCCAGGGAATCAGGCGACGCCTCACCGACTCGAGAGGCGGGGGGCGAGCGCCCGCACGGTAAGTTCTCTAGCAATGTCTGAACTCGACTTGGCCCGCGCAGCCGTCAGCGACTTCATGCCGGCAGAGATTGCCCAGGAACGGGCGCAGCGCCACATGCTGGCCTTCCTTGCCGGTCACCCGAATGCGCTACATCGCACCTGCCTGGCCGGACACCTCACCGGCTCTGCACTCGTCGTGAATGCTCGGGGCGACAAGGCGCTGTTCATGCTGCATACGAAACTGCGCCGCTGGCTGCAGCCCGGGGGACATGCCGACGGAGCTGCCGATTTGGCGGCGGTGGCGCTCAAGGAAGCCTCCGAAGAGACGGGCATCGCCGGGCTCACTGTCGCGCCGGGCCCGATTGATCTGGACGTGCACGAGGTTCTCACCCCCAAAGACGCCGCCCATTTACACCTCGACGTGCGTTACCTCGTGAGAGCTCCTGAAGGAGCGGTGGAAGTTGGCAACGAGGAGTCCCAGGCCCTGGCCTGGCATGACTATGCAGGTATCCAACAACTTGGCACCGACGAGTCCACGTTGCGACTCACACGCATTGGACTGCGGGCCGCTCAAGGCTCGATAGCCTAGGGAGCAATGTTTGCTGCATTCTCCGGTTCAACGGACGCGAATCTTCAGATCACTGTTCTGCTGACCCTCTCGCTTGGGCTTATCGTTTGGGGAGTCCGTGATTGCATGCGCTATCCCCAGTCGCAGTGGGAACTCATAGATCGAAGCCGTAGGAAATGGATCATGCTGCAGTTGGCCTTCGGCCCACCCGCCGTGTTCTTGTACGCAGCTGCTGTCCGGTTCGACCTTAAGGACCCCGAGCGAGTGGCCTACGTGGGCGACAAGCGCTAGA
>CAYUOD010000314.1:0-3916 GCA_964446225.1 uncultured Acidimicrobiales bacterium
CTGAGTCGGAGGGAGTCATCTCGCTAATGGTATTCCACGCGGACACCCCACAATGACGTTCTTGATGCATCGCTGCTGATCTCACTGCACCACCAGAAGCAAGGCATCGTTGGCAAAATCTACGAGCGGTCCCGGAACAATGCCAAAGCCGATCGTGACGAGTGCAACGATCGCGACGGCCAGCATGCCGGTCGCCGGTATTGGGGCGTTCTCTGTGTCCTCATCAGCCTGAGAAGCATCGGTCATGTACATGGCACTGATGATCCGGAGATACAGATATGCCGCCACCACCGCCGACAGCATGGCAACAATTGCCAGCCAGTAACTGTCCTGTGAAACCGAGGCCTGGATCGCCTGGAACTTGGCGACGAAGCCAGCCGTAAACGGGACACCGGCCTGCGAAAGCAGAAGCACCGTGAAACTCAGAGCGAGTGCTGGACGACGTCGAGCGAGTCCCCCAAGGTCCTTGATCGTGGTCTCGTCGTCGTTGTCTCCGGAGATAAGGCTGAGTATGCCGAAGCTCCCCAGCACCATGAACGAATAGGTGAACAGGTAGAAGAGCACCGCTGAGGTGCCCTGCACGCTGTTGGTCTGCACCGCCACCAGAATGAAGCCGGCATGGGCAATCGAGGAGTAAGCCAACATCCTCTTCACGTCGCTCTGCACGATCGCGAGATATGCGCCGACGAGCAGCGATAACACCGCAAGCACGGCCACCGCTGGCTGCCATACATCAGCCTCGGTAGGGAAGGTCATCATGAGCACTCGCACCATCGCTGCGAAGCCGCCTATCTTGGCCATCGCCGCCATGTAGCCAGCAATGGGCGACGGGGCACCCTGGTAGGCATCCGGTGCCCACATGTGAAAAGGCGCCGCGCTTACCTTGAAAGCCAGGCCAACCAAGATCATCGCGATGCCTGCGAGCAAGAGTGCATCTTTGAGGATCAGAGTGCTGCCCAGGAAGCTCGCTATCTCGATGAGGTTTGTGCTTCCGGTCGCGCCATAAACCAGAGCAATACCGTAGAGAAGGATCGCGGACGCGAAGCCACCCAGCACGAAGTACTTGATTGCCGACTCCTGTGATTCGCTCCGCCGAAGATTCATCGCCGCAAGCACGTACAAACCCAGGCTGAGCGTTTCAAGACCTACGAAGAACGTGATGAACTCCGCCGCGCTCGCCATCACCATCGCGCCCACCGAGGAAGACAGGATCAGGGCATAAAGCTCATGTCCAGCCAAGCCGACACGAGCCGCGAAGTCCTCCGCGAAGAGCGCAGCCACAATGACCATGAGCCCACACAGAAGCATGACAAAAATCGCCACACCATCGAGCACGATCGCACCACCCAGAACGACCCGAATGCCGTTGTCTGTGAACTCGCCCCAAAGCCGAATCGCGAAACCCGCAACGAGTACGCCACTCAGCACACTCAGCATGGTCGACACGAAATAGGGCATGCCCTGCGGGAGCAACCGGCTCGCCAACAAGATGACCAACGCGACGATCAGCGGGGTGAGATACGGGGCAGCAGCCCACCAGTCAATAACGGGAGCCGTGAACGTTGCCTGGGCCAGAAGTTGCGTCACTCTGCCTCCTCACCCTCGTCTTCAACCTCAATGTCTGGAACTTCAATGGTGACCGGCATCGTGTAGTCGTCGCTGTACCTGTCAACGTGCTCCAGAAGTTCAACCACTGCTGGCTCAACTCGCTCCAAGAGCGGCTTCGGATAGACGCCGAAGCCAACAATCCAGACCAACAAGGGAGCCATCACCAGCATCTCGGCGAGCTTTATGTCTGGCATCGTTGCATTGTCACCCTCGGGCTCCCCGTGGAAGACCCGTTGGTATGCCCAAAGCAGATAGAGCGCAGCGAGAATAACGCCAATCGTCGCAACGACTGTCCACCACTGGAACGACTCGAAAGAACCAATGAGGATAAGGAACTCTCCGACAAAGCCATTGAGTCCCGGAAGCCCGATGGAAGACAGCATCACAAGGGTGAACACGCCTGCGAGCACCGGTGCCGACTTCTGAAGTCCGCCGAGTTCGGAAATTTCCCGGGTCTTGCGACGTTCGTAAATCATCCCGACCAACAAGAACAACGCGCCAGTAGAAATACCGTGGTTGAGCATCTGGATCACGCTGCCGGTAAGGGCCTGGGTTGTAAGGGCAAAGATACCGAGAACGATGAACCCCATGTGGGCCACGGATGAATAGGCCACGAGGCGCTTCAAGTCTGTTTGCATGGTGGCAGCAATGGCGCCGTAGATGATCCCGATCACCGCCAGCGTCACGATCGCCGGAGCGAAGTAGACGGTCGCGTCAGGGAACAAGAACAGGCCAAACCGCAAGAAGCCGTAGGTACCCATCTTCAGCAGCACGCCAGCCAAGATGACCGACCCAGCGGTTGGGGCCTCGGTATGAGCGTCAGGCAACCAGGTATGCACTGGAAACAGCGGCACCTTGATGGCAAACGCGAGCGCAAACGCAAGGAACAGCCAACGCGCGGTGCCCTCGGACAGTCCCTGCCACTCGCCCAGCGTCACCAGATCAAAGGTAAGGACGCCGGTGTCGGCATTGTGCAAGGCGACAAGGGTCACGATGGCGACCAACATCAGTGCCGAGCCAAACATCGTGTAAAGGAAGAACTTGGTGGCCGCGTAGATCCGGTTACCGTGCCCCCAGCCACCGATCAGCATGTACATAGGTACAAGCACAATCTCAAACATCACGAAGAAACCAAAGAGATCGAGCGCCACGAACACGCCGAGAGTTCCGCTCATCAACAACAACAGCCAGGCCGTGTACGCCTTCTCGTTGTGATGTGGATTGACAGCGATCAGCGCCAGGGGGAACAGCAGCCCAGACAGCACCACCAAGAACAGCGAAATGCCGTCCACGCCAACACTCCACGAAATACCCAGCGACTCGATCCAGGCGTTCGATGTCTCAAACTGGAACCCGCTCACACCCGTCTCGAAGTTGAGCGCCAACCAGAAAGTGAGCGCTCCTGCGGTAGCGCTGAATAGCACACCGATCATTCGAACGATCTCTGGACGGTTCTTGGGAAGGAGGGCAACCACGAGCGCGCCAACAGCCGGAACGATGATCATCGCGTTCAGAACCGAGAAACCACTTGAGGTCGCAGCAAGTATCTGCATCAGAATCCAGCCCGGGAGATAAACCAAATGACCAGAGCTAGACCGCCCAATGCAACAGCAACTGCATAGTTGCGTACGAATCCGGTCTGGACGACACGTAGCCGGGTGCCGACATTGCGAGTTTGTTGCCCCACTGCGTTGACCGTTCCGTCAACAACAGCAGAATCGAACTGGGTGGTGAGTTCGAAGCTCTTACGACCGGGGCCGCCCATGAACCTGCCCACCATGTCGTCGAAGCCCCAGGCCCGCTGCAGCAACTTCGGTTCAAGAGCTTTCACGCTCCGCTTCGCCAGGAGGAAGAAGTAGGCAGCAATAACCAGTCCTACGAGAGCCGCCATTGTCGCGGTGCTGGCAAGCGCAACTTTGGTCTCGGTGCTGGCACTCGAGACATGTTCGCCCACAACGGGTTCGAGCCAGTGCTCCAGGTACAGGGTCCTGCCAAATATCGGCATGTTCATGATGCCCCCAGCAATGCTGAGTCCGGCCAGTACAACCAGCGGAACCCACATCGTGGCAGGAGACTCATGCGGGTGAATCTCTTCGGCGGGCGCTTCGGACACCAGTTCACCATCGTTGTCCACGATGGGCTGATCCCAACGCGACTTGCCGAAGAATGTCATAAAGACCAATCGACTCATGTAATAGGCAGTAAGGAGGGCCGTAAGGATTCCGACAAACCAAAGCAACTGACTATCACCCCAGGCAGCAAGCAGCACCTCGTCCTTCGACCAGAAGCCCACGAACGGAGGTGCGCC
>CAYUOD010000315.1:0-3903 GCA_964446225.1 uncultured Acidimicrobiales bacterium
GCATCAACGTGAACGCGTTCTCCATTGGCAACAACCACAGAGCCGTCGCGTCCACGAGTGACCGCCGTAATCTCGCAGTCGGCCGCGACCTGTCGCATGGCGTCATCCAGATCCCGTGTCTCGTAGAGCGCTAAGAGTTCGAGCTCATTGGCGAACAGCAACTGCACGTGATCATGAATGAGGTCGCGGAATGACTCGCGATGTCGCTCAACACAAAAAGAATCCGACAACGTCAGCGACACTGTGGCGGAAGCCTCGTTCGCGGCCCTGGCGGCCACGAGCATGGCTTCTTTGGCCTCAGGTGGATCCCACAGGTAGCCCTCAAGGTAGACCTGGGATGCACCGCCGATGACTTCAAGATCAACCTGACCCGGATGCATCTCGTTGGAGGCACCCAGGTACGTGTTCATCGTCCGCTGAGCATCAGGAGTCACAACAATGAGACAGCGACCGGTCGGAGAACCGTGCGCCGCTGGTGCGACCGTGAAATCGACTCCAGTGGACTCAATGTCGTGCGCGAAAACCGCACCCAGTTGGTCATCGGCAACCCGACCAATGTATGCGGCGGTTCCACCAAAGGCGGCCACGCCCACAACCGTGTTCGCCGCCGATCCACCGGATATCTCGATGCCGGGGCCCATCGAGCGGTAGAGACTCGACGCGCGTGCCTCATCGATGAGCGTCATCGCGCCCTTGTTTAGCCCTTCGTCTGAGATGAACGTCTCTTGTTCGTGGCTCAGCACGTCTACGAGAGCATTGCCAATCCCCACAACATCATGGCCAGGTGCACCGGAGTGATGCGCCATTAGTCCTCCCCTACATTCAGGCTCAACAGCAAGCCAAAGATACATGCTCACCGGAGCCGCGGGAGCGACGCACAGAACTCGCTGGCGATTCCGCTACATTCAAGCCCAGCGCAACTGCATCTCGCAGCATCAGCAGCAGCCCGGAGAATTCGTGAACAAGCCCGACCAATACCGACTTCCTCGCGGAGTATTGCCAACGCGCTACGAGCTCGTGCTTGAGCCCGACCTCGACCGGGCCAGCTTCACGGGTGCTGTACGTATCCACGTAGACGTCGTCGAGACCGCCACTGAAATACTCCTCAATGCCCTCGATCTGGTCATAACCTCCGCACAAGTCAGCGCCACCCACGGACCGATCCCGACACAGGTGCACAACGACGCCGTAGCCGAGAGAATTACCCTGACCCTGGCTGAGCCCCTCGGGGTCGGCCCAGCGACGCTGGACATCCAATTCTCCGGGGAACTCAACGACAAGTTGCTCGGCTTCTACCGAAGCAGTTACGAAGCCAACGACGGCACGACGAAAACTCTGGCAACTACGCAGTTCGAGTCGACCAATGCGCGCCGTGCCTTTCCCTGCTTCGACGAGCCCGATCTCAAGGCCGTGTTCGAGGTGACACTCGTTGTGGCGCAAGGACTCGAAGCCATCTCATGTGGCCCTGAGGTGGAGAGTCAGATCCTCGCAGACACCAGAAGGCGGGTGAAGTTCGCGCCCACGATGGTTATGTCCACCTACCTCGTGGCCTTCATCGTCGGAGAGCTCGAGTACAGCGAGACCGTCGACGCCGATGGCACCGACCTGCGGATCGTGCACGTACCGGGCAAAGGCCACCTCACAGGGTTCGCCCTTGAGACGGGCGCTGCCGCGCTGACCTGGTTGGCCGACTACTACGGCATCGCCTACCCCGGCGAGAAACTGGACATGATCGCCATCCCTGACTTCGCATTCGGAGCAATGGAGAATCTCGGCTGTGTGACCTACCGGGAAACGCTCCTGCTTGTCGATCCAACGACGACACCGGCAGCCGAGCTCTCAAGAATCGCCGACGTCATCAGCCATGAGCTGGCCCATATGTGGTTCGGGGATCTTGTGACCATGAAATGGTGGAACGGGATCTGGCTGAAGGAAGCGTTCGCAACTTTCATGGAGATGGCGGCCGTCGACGCCATGCATCCTGAGTGGCGCCGCTGGGATCAGTTCGGCCAGTCCCGATCAGCAGCCTTCGCTGTGGACTCTCTGACTTCGACCCGGGCAATCGAGTTCGAAGTCCGTAGTCCGGCCGAGGCTGAGGGTATGTACGACATCCTCACCTACGAAAAAGGCGCTGCGGTACTGCGGATGCTTGAGCAGTACCTCGGTCCTGAAGCGTTCCGCAAGGCGGTCCATCTGTACCTTGATCGTTACGCCTATGGAAACACCGAAAACGAAGACCTGTGGACTGCAATTGAAGAGTCGACCGGCGAGCCGGTGAAGGCGACCGCAGAGTCCTGGATATTTCAGGGCGGATTCCCGCTTGTGAGGGTCAGCCGGGTGAGTCCCACTCAGATCTCCTGCACACAGACACGGTTCCTCCTGGACGGGAGCGAATCCGACGGCCGCCTGTGGCACATCCCTATCATTCTCAGAGTCAAGGTTGACGGTGAGATCATCGAGCACCGACTTCTGCTCAGCTCTTTGTCCGAACAGGTCACCTTTGGCGGCCAGGTCGAGTGGGTCGTGGCAAACGCCGGTGGCGATGGCTTCTACCGCGTCTCCTACGACGACGAACTACGAGAATCCCTCGTTGGCGAGGTCCAGGAGATTCTGACTGACCTGGAGCGCCACAACCTCGTAGATGACACGTGGGCAGCTGTGCATGCCGGCCACGCTCCGGCGATAGCGTTCCTGCGCCTGGTGGAAGGTTTCGCCTCGGAAACCGACGTAGGAGTATGGAAGGCAATAGCACAGGGGCTCGGAATGCTCGACCGAGTACTCGAGGGCACAGCTCGTGCCAGGTTCCAGGTTCGCGTCGCTGACCTGAGCACCGCGGCCCTCGAGGTCATCGGAACTCAGCCCGCCGAGACAGAAGACTCACTGACCCGCGAGACGCGTGCGGTTCTTCTCGGTCTGGCGGCGAACATCGGCGCTGACTCAGAGGCAATCGAGTGGGCGAAACGGGTGCACAAGATGGCCATGGTCGACCCCGTCAGCGTGGACCCGAACCTGGCGTCAGCCGCACTTCGAGTCGCAGCTGCTCACGGTACGGCCGACGACTACCAGTCGGTTCTCGCCACGTTCTCGTCGGCGGCCACTCCTCAAGAAGAGGTGCGTTACCTCTACGCTCTCGCCGACTTTCCGACTGAGAAGCAGATCAACGAGACCCTGGCCATGACGCTCACCGATCAGGTCCGGACACAAAACGCGCCATTCCTCATCGGCCGCTGTTTGACAAATCGAGAGCACGGTGCGGTCGCATGGGAGTTTCTTACACACAACTGGGATGAGATTGTTGAGCGCTACCCATCCAACTCCATCGTGCGCATGCTCGAAGGTGTCAAGGCACTGTCCCGCCCAGACGACGCGGCCGCGGTTGGAGCCTTCTTTGAGACTCACGAGGTTGCCCAGGGGAAACTGTCGCTCGCTCAACATCTCGAAACGCTGCGCATCAACGTTGCGCTGCGTGAGCGGGAAGCGACGGCGCTCGCAGCGGAGCTCTAGCCGAGCGGGCCAGTTCGAGCGGTGGGTCGCAACAAAGGAAAACTCACGCCGGTCCCCAGCGGGGGAGTCGGGGACCGGCGAGCTCGAGGCATGAAGTCTGTCGGCGAGGGAGCCGTTGACTGTCGATTGAAATGACTCCGGAGACACCCGGGGGGGCCAAGCCAATCCTTGCCTCGATATGTACCTGACTGGTCGGCGTGCTGCGACCAGCATTAACACATTCCGGAAATTCCCCGACACGGACTCTGCCGAATCTGTGTAAAACTGGGCTTATGAGAATGCTTCGTAACCGTCGGCTGGGTCGCCACTACGACCTCTTCGCGACGCTCATCTCAGTCGTTCTGTCGATCATCGCAGTGCTCGCGGTGAGCATCTGGGCATTGTCGCAGGCGAACTAGC
>CAYUOD010000316.1:0-2237 GCA_964446225.1 uncultured Acidimicrobiales bacterium
AGTCTGGGCCGTGTCTCAGTCCCAGTGTGGCTGATCGTCCTCTCAGACCAGCTACCCGTCGTTGCCTTGGTGGGCCGTTACCCCGCCAACAAGCTGATAGGCCGCGAGACCCTCCCAGAGCAAAAAACTGTTTCCTCTACAGACCATGCGGTCCGTAGAGCGTATTCGGTATTAGCAATCCTTTCGGAATGTTGTCCCGATCTCTGGGGTAGGTTTCTCACGTGTTACTCACCCGTTCGCCACTGTCCCCGTGACAACCTTACGGAGGTCACGGTTATCGTTCGACTTGCATGTGTTAAGCACGCCGCCAGCGTTCATCCTGAGCCAGGATCAAACTCTCCGTCAAGAAATTGCCAATCAACAAGTGACTGACGCAATCTATTTAGAGGTAAACCTTCAGCACCGAAGTGCATCCAGCTGACCTGGCAATTACTTGTCGGTTCAATGACCGACAGGAATTGCGGTGTTATTTCGAAAGCAGCGACACAACAAAGTGTGTCGGTGCGATCGACCGCACTGACTATTTCGTCCTCTATTCCGTTTTCAAGGAGCGCCTGCACCTGCTGGCACACTCTAGAACACATGATCCGAGGCCATAGTTGGGCTCTTCTCAGTGGTGTCGTGTCGCCATCTGTACCCCGTAGGGCCACTGTGGCGACAGGGAGAAACACTACGATTTTCTAGGTGATGTGTCAACCGGTAATCCTGTGATCCCGGTCACACGTCGCCTATGAGGACCCTACCTGGACAATTGCGAATTGCCTCTTGCCCTTACGCAATATGAGGTATCTGTCGTAAAGCACATCTTTGTGATTTGCCAAGAAATTCTCAGAAACTTTGGCTCCATTGAGGTATGCGCCGCCCTGGGCCAGAATTCGTCTTGATTCGCCATTGGATTTGGTCAAACCAGTTCGTTTGAGCAGGCTAGCGATCTCAAGACCATCGTCGAGCTCTGAGTGTTCAATAACCGTGGGAGCCAACTCCTCAGCGATCATCTCGAGCGCGCTCAGTGGCGCCCGCGCCGGATCTCCTCCGAAAAGGAGCAGCGAAGCCTGCACGGCGGCATCTGCCTGCTCCTGTCCATGGACGATTGTCGTGATCTCCGCGGCGAGTCGGCGCTGACCGAGGCGCTTATGCGGGGCCTCAGCGTGCGCGGCCACAACTTCGGCCACCTCCTCGACTGACAGGAAGGTCAGCTGCAGGAGCAACTTGGAAAGATCAGCATCTTCTGCGTTCATCCAACCCTGATAGAACGCGTAGGCCGACATACGGTGGGCACCCAGCCACATGGTGTCGCCACCGGCGGTCTTTCCGTACTTCGTGCCGTCAGCCTTGGTGAGCAACGGCCAGGTCAACGCATGGGTCTTCTTCTGCCAGCGCCTTCTCGTCAAATCGACGCCAAGCACGATGTTGCCCCACTGATCAGATCCGCCGACCTGCAGTTCACAACCGTGCTCATTCGCCAAGACGCTGTAGTCGAATCCCTGCAGCAGCATGTAGGAGAACTCCGTGTATGAGATGCCGCCGTCGCCCGAAAGCCTGACCTTCACGGACTCTTTGGCCATCATCTGGTTCACGGTGACGTGTTTGCCAATGTCCCGTAGAAACTCGAGATAGCCCACGCCCTTCGTCCAGGTCTTGTTGTCCACGAACAGGGCTGGTACTTCGGGGTCGTCGAAGTCAACGAAACGCTTGAGTTGCTCACCGATCCGCTCAAGATTGCGGGTCAGCGTCTCGTCGTCGAGCAGATTCCGCTCAGCAGACTTGCCGCTGGGATCACCCACCATGCCTGTGGCGCCGCCAGCGAGCACGATCGGTCGGTGGCCAGCCAACTGGAAACGCCTCAGCGCCAACAATCCAATCAGATTGCCCGCATGGAGCGAATCTGCTGTCGGGTCGAAGCCGCAATAGAGGGTGATGGGTCCCTCGGCCAGGCGCACGGCGAGCGCCTCTCTATCGGTCGTGTCCTGGATGAGGCCCCGGGCCTCAAGATCAGCGAGGATGTCCATCGCCCAAGCATGGCAGAAGCTGCGCCGCCAACGACATACCGCCAACGACATTGAGTGCCACCCCCTGAGGCCGACGATGAGAGACAATGTTTGTCGTGTTCCGCGCCCTCACATCAGTAGTAGCTCTGAGCCTGCTCGCGGCCGCATGCAGCTTCACCCCACCAGAGGAAACCTCGGTCACGATCCCAGAGGATGCCGAGTCATCCCAGGTGCTCGACGCCAAGGGCA
>CAYUOD010000316.1:2337-3898 GCA_964446225.1 uncultured Acidimicrobiales bacterium
TCGGTCACGATCCCAGAGGATGCCGAGTCATCCCAGGTGCTCGACGCCAAGGGCAACGTCGTACAAATTCTTTACGGCGAAGAGAACCGTGAAAGCGTGCCGCTGAGCCAGGTAGCTCCGGTGGTGATTGACGCCGTACTGGCAATCGAAGACCAGCGCTACTGGGACCACCCAGGCATCGACCTGCAAGCCACAATCCGTGCAGCCAAGGCCAACTTTGACTCTGGAACCATCACCCAGGGTGGATCCACCATCACCCAGCAATATGTAAAGAACGCTCTGCTCTACAGCGACCAGACGCTCGATCGCAAGATCGAGGAAGCCGTACTTGCCTTTCGACTTGAACAGCAGTTCACCAAAGAAGAGATCCTTGAGCTCTACCTCAACTCGATCTACTTCGGAGCCGGCGCCTACGGTGTCCAGGCCGCTGCTCTCACCTACTTTGGCAAGGATGTCAGCGAAATCACCTTGCCAGAGGCAGCAATGTTGGCGGCCGTCATCAAGGCACCTACTCGGTACAACCCCTACCTACAGCCAGTCGACGGGCTAGAGCGGCGAGACGTCGTCCTGAACCGCATGGCCGAGATTGGCTGGATCACAGACGAAGAGTCTCTCGCGGCCCGATCCACCGATATACAGCTCGAAGGACGCCAGATCGAGCGCACCTATCCAGCTCCGTACTTCCTCGAAGAGGTGAAGCGCTTCATTTTGGAGGACGAACGTTTCGGCGAAACGCGCCAAGATCGGTCCGAACTGCTGTTGACCGGTGGACTACGAATATCTACGACTCTCGATCCGTCGGTGCAGAAAGCCACTGAGACCGCCGTCGAGCGCGTCCTGCAGGACCCTGAGAACGATCCGGACGCTGCGGTCGTTGTGATTGACCCCTCGAACGGCTGGGTCTTGGGACTCGTTGGAGGCAAGGACTTCTTCGGCGAGAGCGAGATAGCCAAACTCAACCTCGCCACCCTCGGCAAGCGCCCCACCGGCTCCAGCTTCAAACCATTTGTGCTGGCTGCTGCTTTGGAAGAAGGCATTCCGCTCACCAAGACCTACTCGGCCCCCGCGGAGATCGAGCTGGACGTCGGCACTGAAATCTGGAAAGTCGAAAACTACGCAGGCTCGGACGGCGGCACCGTCAGCCTTGTGGACGCCACTGTTTGGTCCTACAACACCGCTTACGCACAACTCGTGCAGGATGTGGGCTCCGCTGACGCAGTGTCGATGGCGGCACGCCTCGGGATCACCTCGCCATTGCTCGCAGTGCCCTCCGCGGTGCTTGGCACCAACGACGTCAGTCCCCTGGATATGACCTCGGCCTACACGACCTTCGCCGCACGCGGCACTTACCGTAAGCCCGTGTTCGTGACCCGGGTTGAGGCCCGGGACGGATCAATCCTCTACCGCTGGGAAGACGAGCCAGAGCAGGTTCTCGATGAGGCAGTGGCTGATCAAGTCAACGACGTGCTCCAACAGGTTGTCGGCAGAGGTACGGGAGCGAACGCTCGCATCGGACGTCCAGCAGCAGGCAAAACCGGCACCGGACAGAACTGGGGCGACG
>CAYUOD010000317.1:0-1298 GCA_964446225.1 uncultured Acidimicrobiales bacterium
GCATCACCATCAAAGGCAAGACCCAGATCAGAACCGGTCTCGACCACTGCCCGAGTGAGTTCCTGCGGGTAGGTCGACCCACAGTTCGCGTTGATGTTGCAGCCGTCCGGTTCCGCGTGAAGGGTCACCACCTCGGCGCCAAGGCGGGCAAACACGTCGGGAGCTATATGCGACGCGGAGCCATTGGCCGTATCGAGGACGATGCTCACGCCTTCGAGGCTGCGTCCTTCGATTGCGCTGACCAGAGACGCTTCGTATCCACCCAACGGATCGGGATGCAGCGAGATTGTGCCCACGTCCGCCGGGTCTGCTCTTGGGACCTCTGTGCCACGGCCAAGTCCGTGCAGTACCGACTCGACAGTTCGCTCGGCGTCGTCGTCCAGTTTCTTGCCGCCAGCAGCGAAGAGTTTGATGCCATTGTCTGCAAAGTGGTTGTGGCTCGCCGAAATCATTGCGGCTGGCAGTTCCTGGTGGACAGAGAGCCAAGCCAGCGCCGGAGTACTCGTGACACCGCACAAAAGAACGTCTACACCCTGTGTTGCGAGGCCAGCGGCCAACGCCTGTTCAAGCATTGTGCCGGACAGGCGCGTGTCACGACCGATGAGCACCGGGCCAGAGCCACAGATCGTCGCGAATGCACGACCAAGCGCGAGTACTCCCTCAGGGGTGAGCTGCTCGTTTGCCAGACCGCGGATGCCGTCGGTGCCAAATCGTAGATGCTGGTTCACTGATTCCTCATGGCCGTCACAGCGCAAAACTACAACGGCCGGACCCACGGAGTTCCATGGATCCGGCCGAGTTGAGAGCCTGTATTAGCGCTTCGAGTACTGAGGAGCCTTACGCGCCTTCTTGAGACCGTACTTCTTACGCTCTTTCTTGCGATCATCTCGGGTGAGAAGGCCAGCCGAACGCAGAGTTGGGCGGACTTCTGGGTCGAGCTCAACGAGGGCCCGGGCCACACCGAGGCGCATCGCACCTGCCTGGCCTGAAGGACCGCCGCCGTGCAGCGTGACCTCTACGTCGTACTGATCTTTCTTCTCAAGAACGACGAGGGCCTCTTCGGCCTGCATGCGATGCGTGTCACTCGGGAAGTAGACATCAAATGCCTTGTTGTTGACCGTGATAACGCCGGATCCGTCGCGAAAACGTACTCGGGCTACGGCGCGCTTGCGGCGGCCAGTTGATTGAACGATTGGTGCGCTCACTACAAATCTCTCTTGCTACTTCTGGCGGCTGCGGGCATGCTCGATTTCGAGCGGCTGCGGCGACTGGGCGGAGTGTGGGTGTGCTGGGCCTGC
>CAYUOD010000317.1:1398-3890 GCA_964446225.1 uncultured Acidimicrobiales bacterium
CTAGCTTTTGGGGAGTAGGTACGCACCTGACAACCTTCAATACGTCTTATCTGCAGTTGCCCTTGAGTCTCAAGGGCGTGCATGGGGCAACAGACAACAATAAACGCTGCCTGGGCGGCACGCAAGCGGGTGTCGAAACCTACCGCGGCTGCCCTATGAGTCTACTCGGACATCCTGGTCCAAGACCGGCGCGAAATTCCGACGCTCCATGTAAGTTGCCTGCCTTGAAGTCCATATGTCGAGAGCAATATACTCGGCTTTCAGACAGGTTGTGGTGCCTACCAGGCACTTTGCAATTCGATTGAGCGGCGGTGGGCCGCTCTCATATGGAGGCAAATTTAATGGGATTCCGACGCGGCATAGCGTTACTGTTCGTACTCGCACTGTTAGCAGCAGCATGTGGTGACAGCTCAGGCGGGGACATTTTCGCTGAAGCCGGCGGTGGCGGTGACGAGAGCAGTGACCAGGAAGACTTCGCTGAGGCCTTTGGATCAGCACTAGGCGCTGGCGGGTCCGGCAATATCAACTTCGACGGCGTCGACCATCCCATTGCGTCCGTGTTCTGCCAACTCGACGCCGACGTGGATCTGGGAACCGTCGGAGATGACGGCTTCCGGATGTTCATCACCGAGGGCAGCTCGGGTTGGAACACTCAGATCCTGGACGCCGATTCACTGCAGTGGTTCGGAACTGACGAGGACGTCCAGCAGAACGGCTCCTCATTCCGCGGATCCGACATGTTCTGGAACAACAGCAACGACACGACGGTGAATGTCGAGTACGAGGTCAACTGCCCCTAATCGGGCGTACGAATACCACGACACTGTCTGGGCCTGAGATGATTAGATCCTCATCCTCGAAGCGCACCTTTCCGTTGTTGAGGGCGGTCCAGATGACTTCCTCCTCCTGTCCCACCGCGTCCGAACAGGCTTTGGAATGCGGTGCCAGTACCAGCACGAGATCGATCGTTATGGTCGCTGAATAGGCGCTACACCAAGCCATGGACACAGCGGCGTCAAGATCCGCTAGCCGTAGGCCGACGTTACCGAGAACGCTGTGTATATAGTCCGGAACCGCCATGAGCTCAGGATCGAGTGTCCAACCGCCGTCGGTCGGAAGCCTCTCGAACACCGCGACCTGTGCGCCGCTTTTCACGACCAGCTGATTTGCCTCACGTTCCGTCGCCGCACCGTCAACGAAGTCTGCGAGTACTGCGTAGGCTGCGGCGGCGTCCGGTCCACATTCGTCGCTCGTCTCGCCACGCGACTTCAGCTGGCCGCTTTGGCCCACAGCTAACTGCACGGTGCGACAAGTTGTCGTGTTGAGTCCGGCGGAGTCCGCATCCACAGCCAGCAGAATCGGAGTCAGGGGCGCTGCCCGAAACCCATCGATATTCGTGAGCTCATGCTGCAGACTCCAGAAGCCGTCAATGCTCTGCCTGCCGAACGTTACGAACTCAGTGCCCTTGGTGAGCACCACTTTGTCGCCATCGATGCTGACGGCGGCGCCTCTGACCATTTGATGAAAGATCTCCTCGGCTTCGAGTGCCGCCGGCGACAGGCCGACCTGGGTTATCTCTTTCTGAACAAGAACGCCGTCTTCAATGACCATGGTCAGGTGGTTGCCCAGCTCGAAGTTCCATCTGTTCGACACTCCGTAGAGCATCACCTCGTCCAGCACGCCGGGATCGAAACCGTCGATAGAGGTCTTCTCGGGGATAAGCAGTCTCACCCCTGTGAGGTCGGGATCGGCGAACGTCTCAACCGAGACTGTCTGCGAGGTGGTGGTTTCCAGGGGGTCAGAGTCCCGGTCCGCGTTGCCCGTGCAGGCGGCGACGACGACCGCGCCCGCCAGCAGGATCAGTCCCTTGTGTAGCACCGTCCACCCCCCAGTTCGAGCGGTCCACTCCGCTAACTTCAACCTACAGCCGACAGCGGGCGGAGCGAGATCGCCCTCGTGCCGGTCTGCGTGTAGCAGCTCAGGCTAAGGGCAGTCGTCGCCAGCTATCACGAACTCACCCTCAAGCCGGAGACGCGTGCCAGCCACGCCTTGAGGGAGTCGACTGGCATAAAGGCGAACGTCACCCGTGTGGTCCTTGCCGCGCACCAGAAGTTCCAGAGACTGCCGGGGTTCGACGCCAAGAAGCAGAAATGCGGGAACTGCGAACGGATCATCCTCGTCCACGTAGTCGAAGTAAACGGGAACGTCACAGCTGTTTCTCACGATCACGACTTCTCGGAATCTCGTGTCCACCTCCCACGCCGGAAGATTACCGCCACGCACTAGGGATCGAGACTCAAGTACACAAGAAATCTCTGTCCCGAGGTTGGTTTCTGGTGTGGTCGAAGTAGCATAAAGATATCGAACATATGTTCTGTTTGGGGAGTGAGTGGAGGTGGGAATGCACACAAAGGTTGATGGGGCTTCGACGCTGACGAAAGAGGAGTTGCGCGTTCGCTTTGATGCGCTGACGTTGCAGGCGACCCGTCTGG
>CAYUOD010000318.1:0-3875 GCA_964446225.1 uncultured Acidimicrobiales bacterium
GTTCATTCCCCCCGAGATGATCATGTCCTTCTTGCGGTCACACACGAACAAGAAGTCCTCGTCATCGCGATAGGCGATGTCTCCGACCGTGTGCCAGCCGCCGTCGCGATGCTCTGAGGCGTACTTCTCCTCGGCCTTGTAATAGCTCCCGAACACAGACGAAGCTCGCACGAAGAGTTCACCCGGCACGTTCACATCGGTAATCTCCTCGCCCGCCTCGTCGATGAGCGCGATCTCCACGAACGGTGCAGGCTTGCCACACGATCCTGGTTTGCGCATCTGATCTTCTGGCGCGAGCACCGTGTTTACCCCAAGTTCGGTCGAGCCGTAGATCTCCCACAGTGACTCCGGCGCAAAGACCTCGACGTACTGCTGCTTGAGGGCGAATGGCCACGGCGCCGCGTTGGCGATCATGATCCGCATCGACGACAGATCGTATTTGGAGCGGACGTCTGCTGGCAGATTGCACACCATGCGGATCGGAGTTGGCGCAGAGAACGTTGACGAACACTGGTACTTGTGAACGAGACGAAGCCAGTCTTCTGGGTCAAATCGATGCTGCAGAACGATTGTCGAGCCCCGCGCGTGCGAGGCAAGAGCGAAGCCTCCTGGCCCCGAGTGATACAGGGGGCCACAGGTGAGATAGACGTCGGTCTGGTCGTAGCCAATGAGATCGCGGAGTCCTTCTGCTTGTTCTTGGCTCACTTTCTGGGGTCTTACCGCGCCCTTGGGATTACCCGTCGTGCCCGACGTGTAGATCATGTTGGCGGAATGAGCGAGAAGTGCCGACTCCGGGTCGGATTCTGCACCGAGAAACGATGACTCTGTGATCTGGTTCTGCAGAGGTGTACCACCGAATATGACTACTGTTCCGACCTCAGGAATTTCCGGGCGGATCGCGTCAAACAGCTGTGCGTACTCAACGTCGGCGAATACGATCCCTGCGTCGGAGTCGTTCACCACGTAGACAGCTTCGCGCTCGGTGAGCCGGTAGTTCATCGGCACATTCACCAGCCCCGCCTTGCGAGCTGCATGCATAAATGCCATCAGCTCCAGCGAGTTCTTACCGCACCACATCGCCTTGTCTCCAGGTGCCAGACCTGCGTTGATGAGGCCGTTGGCCAGGCGATTCACGTAGCGATTGAACTCGCCGAAGGTCATCGATCTGGCGATCTCATTGGGGCGATCGTCGACGACAGCGACTTTGTCCGCCATCTGTGCGGCGAGCATCGTGAGAAAATCCAACAGGGCCCCCTGTGTGTTTGGACTGAGGCAGTTTCGTCGCCCCATGGGCAGAAGGTCAAGGTGGCTTGCTACATTGGCGGGATGGATTCAACCAAACCAATCGTGACCGTGCCAGACGGCGAAGCAACATCCAAAGCACTTGGAATCGAAGATATCCACGTGGGAGACGGAGACGAGGCCGTCGCAGGCAAGTCCGTCGAGGTTCACTATGTGGGCGTGTCCTGGAGTACCGGTGAGCAGTTCGATGCATCCTGGGACCGCAACGACACCTTCCAATTCAAGCTGGGTGCAGGTCAGGTCATCACGGGCTGGGATCAGGGCGTTGCCGGTATGAAGGTGGGTGGCCGTCGCCAACTCATTATCCCGCCGGCTCTCGGCTACGGAGCTCAGGGCGCTGGCGGCGTCATCGCACCGAACGAGCACCTCATCTTCGTTGTAGACCTCGTCTCGGTCGGATAGCAGTCCGGTTCTAGCGTCGGCTCTTGGTGCCTAGTCGGTGGCCTCGGCCGCTGACAGGACCACGAGGCGGGCCTGACGGGCGAGAGGCTCGTCGATCATCTCGCCTTCAAATCTGATTGCAGCGCTGCCCTTGGTGATGCCTTCTTGGTATGCGTCAAGGAGTCGGCGTGCACGGTCGACTTCCGCGCCACTTGGCGTGAAAGCGGCATTGGCCACGGGAACCTGTGCTGGATGGATACACATCTTGCCCTTGTAGCCGATCGCCCGACCTTGAGCGGCATCAATTCTGAATCGTTCGGAGTCGTCAATGTTTGTGACGATCTGATCGATTGCCGGTATGCCGACGAGACGACAGGCCAGTGCTAGCCGCGAGCGAGCGAAAAGCACCTCGGTGTTGCTCTCGGTTCGAACACCGCCCACGTCAGCGATGTAGTCCTCGCTCCCGAAGTAGGCACCCAGCATGTCGCTGTCGAGGATGTAGTCGCAGCGGATTACGCCAGCAGCTGACTCGATCCCACAGAGAATCCGCATGTCTGCCATCGAGTTCTTAGCCAGGAGCGAGCGAACCATTCGGACATGCTCAGGTGACTCCACTTTGGGGACTAGGACGCCGGCGATCTGCGGTGACAGCGCCTCAGAGATGTCGGCTTCGATATCACTGCTCGGGGCCGAGTTGACGCGAACCATCACAGAAATCTGCGGATTGTCGCTGGCGAGCACCTTCGAGGCCAGAAAGGTGCTCGTTCTGGCGTCCGACTTCTGGTGCACCGGAATCGAGTCTTCGAGATCGATAATTACCACGTCGGGTGAACTCCGAGGAGTCTTGGCAATCATGTCTGGCTTGTTCCCCGGAACAAACAGCAGGCTTCGCTGACGCAGAGACTTCATGTCTGCAGCTCTTTTCTATTTCTGAAATAGACCAGTGCCTCGGGATTTGCGAGGGCCTCTGTGTTGGTGACTTCTTGGCCATTGATGATGTTGCGCACGGTGAGTTCGACGAGTTTCCCACTGCGGGTGCGGGGCAGGTCGGGTACCTGAAGAATCTTCGCGGGTACATGTCGGGGCGACGCACCGCTTCGAATGGTGGCCTTGATCTTCGCCTCAAGTTCGTCCGTGAGGGACGTGCCGTCAAGGAGTTGGACGAAGAGCACAAGGCGGACATCCGACTGCCAGGATTGGCTCACGACGATGCTCTCCACCACCTCGTCGATCTGTTCGATTTGCCGGTAGATCTCGGCAGTTCCGATGCGCACGCCGCCGGGATTGAGGGTGGCATCAGATCGCCCGTGAATGATGACACCGCCATGTTCTGTCCAAGACGCGAAGTCACCCTGATGCCAGAGTCCCTCAAAGCGCCGAAAGTAGGCCTCGTCGTACCGCTCGTCGCCCTCGTCTTCCCAGAATTCGATGGGCATCGACGGGAAGGCGTTTCCACAGACCAACTCGCCTTGTTGGCCTACCGGCAGTGTTCTGGCGTTGTCGTTTACGACATTGATGGCAAGTCCGAGAGCTGGGCGCTGTATCTCACCGGCGTACACCGGACTCGTTGGGTCGCCGCCGACGAGGCAGGCGCACAGATCGGTTCCTCCCGAGATCGACGCGAGGTGTAGGTCCGATTTGATACTCGAGTAGACGTACTCGAAGTTCTCGTGCACGAGCGGGGAACCCGTCGATAGCAGAACACGCAGCGAGCTGAGGTCGTGGCTTTTCCGTGGCACGAGTCCGACCTTCTGGATGGCACTGATGTAGCGCGCTGAAGTGCCAAAGTGAGTCAGCTTCGTAGCGTCTGCCAAGTCCCAGAGCACAGTCGGCGAGGGATGCAGCGGCGAGCCGTCATAGAGCACGGCAGCGGCGTTGGAAGCCAACACCGTGCCGAGCCAGTTCCACATCATCCAACCCAGGGTCGTGTAATAGAACACGCGGTCGCCCGGCCTTATGTCGCAATGCAGTTGGTGTTCCTTGAGATGCTGCAACAGGATGCCGCCAGCCCGATGCACGATGCATTTGGGCTTGCCGGTCGTCCCCGATGAGAAGAGGATGAATCCGGGCTCGTCAAACCCAGCACGGCGGTAGGCCACCTCGCGTGGTTCGTACTCCGATAAGAATTGCTCGTGGCCTACTGCGTTGCGTATCGCAGTGAGGTCGGCGTCGTCGCCCATCACCACAGTTGC
>CAYUOD010000319.1:0-3870 GCA_964446225.1 uncultured Acidimicrobiales bacterium
GATGTGGAGGTGGCTTCAGTCGTGGTGGCAGGCTGGGCCAGTGTCGGATCGTCGTCGTCGCCGAACTGACTCAGCACGATCATGACAACTGCCACGAGTCCGATGATGATGGCAGCGCGTTTGACCGTCTGCATCGTCTTCGCCCGTTTCAGGTCGGCTGCTTCACTTTCACGTTTGGCGGCCTTGGCGGCCTTCTGTCGCTCACGCTTCTCAGTTCCCATGGGGAAAATTTAGCAAGTAGAACGACGTTGGTGTGCCCGGGTCTGCTGATCTGGGTGAGTCTTCTAGTCTTGATGACCGTGGCACTCGTTGTACAGAAATACGGCGGCACCTCGGTAGCCGATCCCGATCGCATGAGAGCGGTTGCTGAGCACATCGTCCGAACCCAAAAGCGTGGCGATCAGGTGATCGTGGCGGTCAGCGCGATGGGCAAGACAACCGATGGTCTCGTACGCCTTGCTGGCGACGTGTCCAGCAACCCACCAGGCCGTGAAATGGACATGCTCCTCACTGCAGGTGAGCGCATATCCATGGCTGTTCTTTGCATGGCGATCCATGAACAGGGCGCCACTGCGGAATCCTTCACCGGTTCCCAGGCGGGAATCCTCACGGACTCAAGCCACACGAAGGCCAAGATTCTGGAGATCAAAGGCGATCGGATTCGTGCTGCTCTGGAGGCCGGCCACATAGCTGTGGTTGCGGGCTTTCAGGGTGTTTCGCCTGAGAAGAACATCACCACGCTTGGACGTGGTGGCACCGACACGACGGCCGTGGCTTTGGCTGCGGCGTTCGGCGCAGACGTGTGTGAGATCTATACCGATGTGACTGGCGTCTTCACCGCAGACCCGAGACTGGTCCCCGAAGCCCGCCGTATGGAGCACATTTCATTCGATGAGATGCTGGAGATGGCAGCCACAGGTGGGCGCGTTCTTATGTTGCGTTCGGTCGAGTTTGCAAAGAATCACGGTGTCAGACTGCATGTACGTTCGTCGTTCACGTGGCAACCCGGTACCTGGGTAACTGAAGAGGATTCATCCATGGAACAGGCCATTATCTCTGGGGTCACCCACGACACATCTGAGGCGAAGGTCACGATCACCGGCCTGCCCGACTCACCAGGTGTGGCTGCAGACCTCTTTGACCGTCTTGCACAACGAGAAGTCAACGTGGACATGATTGTGCAGAACGTGTCCACTCGTGGCATTGCCGACATCTCGTTCACTATGCCTAAGGACGATCTTGTGGCAACGAACGAGGTCGTACAGCAGTTGGTGGATGGTTCGGGCGGCGACTCCCAGTTCAGTATTGACGATGAGATTGCGCGTGTATCGCTCGTCGGGGCCGGTATGAAGAGTCATCCTGGTGTTGCGGCGAAGATGTTCCAGACGCTGGCTGACCTGGGCATCAACATCGAGATGATTTCGACGTCCACGATTCGCATCAGCTGTGTCGTCAGGGACGCGCAGATCGAGAAGGCAGTGCAGGGTCTTCACTCTGCGTTCGAGCTGGCCTGAGCGTTCGATAGTCACTTGAGTTCGTGGCGAGGCCCACAAGAGCAACCACGAACGCCATGACCAGCGGATCAACGAACGCTGAACCGCTGCCCGGCGTGGTGAGTCCGCTCACCAGCAGGTAGAGCAGGACCGCCTCGGCTTCGGGCGCGCCTCCTCGGGTGAAGCCCTTGAGCGAGCTGCCGATGGCGATCGCGGTCAACGTCAGCCCCATGAGTCCGAACATGATCAGGATTTCGAGGCCCCTGTTGTGGGCGTTTCGCACGGGCGACAAACGCAGAGAGCCCTGCTCCATCGTCCGGGTAAAGGCCGCCTCTGAGCCTGCCGCGCCGTACCCGATAAGTGGCCGTTCCCGAATCAAATCGGCGGTGATGGGCCAGATCACGGCTCGGCCGTTGAGCTCAGAGAAGGTCTCGCCGCCGCCGTCACGACGGAGGAGTTGTCCGGGGCTGGCCACGCTCAGGACAAGTATTGTTATGGCTGCTATCCCCAACAGGGCGAGTCGCCCCTTTGTGTTCCCAGCGCGCACGAGGAACCACGCCGAACCGGCTATGACTGCGACGATCGGGATTCTGCCCTGGCCCAGGAGAGTCCCCACCCCAGTGATCACAAGCCCAGCAAGCAATGGATAGCGGAGCCTCGGTCCAGCACGATGCAGCGTAGAGAGTGCGAGAACCGTGCCCAGGCCGGCCAGCAGACTCAGGTGCATCGGCTCAGCTGCGAAACCCGAGAATCGTTCGAGTCCCCACTGCGTGCGCTGGGTCTCTCCAATTGCCCAGTTCCAGTTCGAGCCGGGTCTCGCTAGCAGCAGAGATCCCAGAACGAAGACGGCGCTGCCGAGTGCCATGGCCCTGAACGTGCTCGGGGTGCCAACGAGGCCCGTCGCTGCCGCGGCGATGAACGTGATCGCCAGCAGGCTCATCGTCCCAGCCACCGTAGCCACGGGATCAGACGCAAACGGACTGAGGAGCAGGCCAGTCATGAGAAGTAGCGTCAACCACTTTTGGGGGCCGGTCCGCAGACTATGGAGCGACTCAGGGTGGGCCTCAACCACAGCAATGGTCGCGGGTAGCCAAAGCAAGGTCTGGGCGGCCAGGCTTCCGGTGCTGATGTACTGGTGATCGCCAATGCCGAGCACGGGGATGCTCACAGAAATGCCGGTTGTGAGCACCGCGACGAGTAGCAGCAGCGCAGCGTCCCGCCTTGGTTCGGGTACGAGAATGAGTAAGGCAGAGGCGATTCCGATCGCCGCCGACAGGCCGACGAACAACCAGTTCAGGGTGAGTGCCTGCGCGATGATCAGAGGTGTGAGCGCGAGCATGAAGCCGCGTAAAGCCCTCATGGTTCCTGCGAGCTTGTGACCATGACGAACGCCACGCCCAGAACAAGCACCACCGCTGCGACCGCTACAGCCTCTTGAACGGGAACCGATGTTGGCTGGGCGCTGGTCGCCAAGGCCACAATGTCGAGCGGTTGAGAGTCGCTGTTCGCGCCGAGCGGATTTTCCACGAGTTCCACGGCGACAGCGTTTGCACCGTTGATGGCGTTCGTGCGACTGTCCGAGCTGACCGTGAGGCGCAACAGGGTGCCTCCGCCGGGCTGGCGGGCCCGCATGGACGTAATGCCATAGGTGTTCGTGCTCTCGAGATCGGAGAGCTCAAGATTGTTGATGAGCACCACCTGACGATTCCGGTTGGCGTGCGCGCCAACGCGGCCGTCTTCGCTGCGGAGCCCGGTCATCACAACCACTGCTTCCTGGCCAGGCATCTGGAAAGTTCTGATCCCCCAGGTCGCGACACCGGCGGCAACCGAAATTATCGCGACACCGATGAGAAGCTGACGGACACCCATCTCCAAAGTCTCCCATAGCTAGTTGAAAGTCCCCGGTCGCAGTAATGCGATCGTGGGTCGGAGCAAGACGTCGTATCCTTGACACTTATGCGAGTAGCGATTGTTGGAGCCACAGGGCAGGTTGGAGCGGTAATGCGCACGATTCTGGCCGAGCGTGATTTTCCTTTGACCGAGCTTCGGCTCATGGCCTCGGCGCGTTCGGTGGGACGCGAGCTCGATTTTCGGGGCGAAACCCTGCTCGTGGAAGACGCAGCGACCGCCGACTACTCCGGCATTGATGTAGCACTGTTCTCGGCTGGCGCTACTGCCTCACTAGCGCTTGCTCCCCGGGTCGCTGCGGCTGGCGCCATCGTTATCGATAACAGTTCCGGCTGGCGTCAGGATCCTGATGTTCCCCTTGTTGTTCCCGAGGTCAACGCTCACGCATTGCGCAATATCCCCAAGGGAATTGTCGCGAATCCGAACTGCACCACCATGGTGGCGATGCCCGTCCTCAAGCCCTTGCATG
>CAYUOD010000320.1:0-3869 GCA_964446225.1 uncultured Acidimicrobiales bacterium
TGTCAATCTCCATGAACTCCTGAGCGCTGTGGATATTGCCACCGCGCACCCCGAGATTGTCGATGTTGGGGAGACCAGCCGCAGCCAGATTGTTGCCATCGCAGCAGCCGCCGGTCGCTGCGCCCTCAAGCGCAAACCCAAGTTGTCCCGCACTGTCCTGAAGATGCTGAATGAGTTGGTGGATCGCTGGCGTTAAGACCTTCGGAGGACGGGAGATACCACCATGCAGTTCGACGGCAAAGCCCTCGTTCTCGTTTGCCCGGGCCACGATCGCCTGCATATTGCTCTCAAGCCATTCGACGTCATCTGGCAGATGCATCCGTGCGTCGATACGCATCATGGCGGTCTCAGGCACGATGTTCACCGCACCACCGCCGTGCACGAATCCCGGGTTGATGGTCAGGCCATCACGACGGCCATTGAGATCGTCAATCGCCACCGTGATCTCGGCAAGAGCTCGTATTGCGTTGCGTCCAAGATGGTGTTCACGCCCTGCATGTGCCGCACGACCGCGCGCCACAACACTGTATTTGGCTGACCCTTTGCGCTCAGTTGCGAAGCCACCGTCGGGCAAGGCTGGCTCGTAACACAAGCCAAAGTCCGCGCGCTGGGCCACTTCAACGAGGAGCGGCGAAGAACCGGTAGAGCCGATCTCCTCATCTGGGTTCACCAACAGCTCCCAGCCCACGGCTCCCGCCCATGGGGAGTCTTCCAACGCCAACAAAGCACGGTATGCAGCGACCAGGCCGCCCTTAAGATCAGCGACACCAGGTCCGTTCAACCGGCCCTCGGTCTGCGTCACATTCTGGAATGGATGATCTGCACCGAACACCGTGTCGGAGTGACCAATAATGGCGACTTGCAGAGGTGCATCGGGATGCTTGCGTAGGCGCAGAGCTCGTCCGAGCGGCTCCGACCCAAGCACACCCTCGTCGCTCACCTCAGGCATCGGTGCAAGGTCGAGGAGTTCGGTGCTGTCAGCCTCAAGAGCTTCAAAGAGCACGGCGAGCGCTTCGACGCAATCGTTGAGTCCGTCAACGTTGAGGCTGCCCGAGTTGATTTCGCTCAACGAAATAAGCGTGTTGATGAGCGCGTCCTCATCAGCGGCGATCGCATCCAAGTGGGCCGCGAACGGTAGGTTCACCGTCCGTCCACGATTCTCGGTCGCACTCATGCGCTCTCCCAGCCAGAAGTTGCCCCGGCGAACGCCTGCTCGAACCGGTCAAGACCAAGTTCCAGATCAGCCATGGGAATGATCAGCGACGGCGCAAAGCGGATCACGTCGGGCCCGGCCACAAGGCACAACACACCCGCCTCCAGCGCAGCAACCTGTATAGATTTCGCCTTGCCAGCGAACTCAGGC
The DNA here is from genome assembly GCA_964446225.1 of uncultured Acidimicrobiales bacterium. GTDB lineage: Bacteria > Actinomycetota > Acidimicrobiia > Acidimicrobiales > Poriferisodalaceae > CAYUOD01. Next base: position 1,364 of record CAYUOD010000320.1, read on the forward strand.
CGCAGTTGGGCACCAATGAGCAGTCCCATGCCCCGTACCTCGCCGAAGAATCCCTCACGGTCAATCTCCAACAGCCGCTCAACAACTCGACCATGCCGCTCCAGGACACCGGCCCGCACCTCGGGTGTATCGATCAGTTCAAGCACCCGATTGGCCACGGTGCAAGCAAGTGGATTCCCTCCATAGGTACTGCCATGCGTGCCGACAACAAGACTCGCGGCCACCCGGGGAATGGCGATCGTTGCCGCGACGGGGATGCCGTTGCCCAGCGCCTTTGCGGTCGTAAGGATGTCGGGCTGTACACCGAACTGCTGAAAGGCGTAGAGCGTTCCGGTGCGACCGACGCCCGACTGCACCTCGTCGAACACAAGTAGCGCTTCGTTCTCGTCACAAAGTCGCCGTGCAGCCTGAATGAACTCGGCTGTGGCGGGCACAACGCCGCCCTCGCCCTGAATCGGCTCAAGCACCACAGCGCAGGTCTGTGGGCCAACCGAGGCCTCAAGTGCTGCAACGTCGTTGAACGGCAGATGAGTGATGCCGCCCGGCAGAGGTCCAAACCCCTGCGTGTAGAGCTCCTTGCCACCGACACTCACGGTAAACAGCGTGCGACCGTGGAATGAGCCGGAAAATGAAATGAGCTCATGTTTCTCCGGCCCGTGATGATCGGACGCATAACGTCTCGCGAGCTTGAAGGCAGCTTCATTTGCCTCGCCACCTGAGTTCGAGAAGAAGACTCTCGACTCAAAGGTTCTGCTGATCAGGGACTCAGCCAGACGGAGCGAGGGTTCATTCACGAAGGCGTTGGACATATGCCAGAGCGCGCCAGCCTGCTCGACAAGAACAGCGACGAGCTCAGGGTGGGCGTGACCCAGTGCTGTTGTGGCAATACCACCAGCGAGATCCACATACTCGGCACCGTCACTGTCCAGCACACGCGAACCCTGTCCCCGGACTGGCACAAAGCCTGCCGGATTGTAGTTCGGCATCATGAGCCGATCAAAGTCACTTCTGCCCAAATCTGGCACTTCTTCTTCTCCTCGTGTTCCTTCCCTCAGGCTACGGACGCTGACCGAGCATGGGAATGATGCCTCAAAGGTAGATTTGAGCTATTACATTGTGAATACGCAGCGAAAGCGGAATTCGCCTTGGAATCCATCGTCCCCCTCGATTCGACCGACTGGCAGATACTCGAAGCCCTCCAGGAGGACGCCAGACTCTCCTATCGCGAGATCGCTGATCGCGTGTCGCTCAGTCCTCCCGCGGTAACGGCTCGCATCAAGAGACTCGAAGAGGCTGGCATCATCACGGGCTACCACGCGTCGATTGATCCCGACCGTCTGGGGCTCACCATTGGTGCCTATGTGCGCATCAGCCGCAATAGACACGGCACCGACCACCAACTCCGCTTCGACGAGTTCTGCGAAGAAATCCCCTGGATTACCGAGAACCACCACGTTGTGGGCGAGGACTGTGATGTGCTGCGCGTACTCGCGCCCGACCTTGAGGTCCTCGAGTCCGTTCTGGACCGACTCGGAGTCTTCGGACGCACGACCACATCGCTTGTACTCTCCACCGCCATGCAGCGGTCGGTGCTGCGCTCGGACGTCTTACCGGCGAACAGTCAGCTCTAGGCGTCTGGCTCGGTGAAGAGTTTCACGACCGCCTCAACCATGACCATCAGAACCTTCCGCTGAAGCGCACGGGACTCATCGTCATAGGGTGAGACTCCCGTCAGCAGGTAGCCAGCAGGCGCCCTGGTATAGGCCGTCGTTGCCGCTCCGATGAGCGCGTAGTAGAGCACCAGTCGGCGGTGAGGATCTGCGTCGAGGCCAGCCGCCTGCTCGAACGTTTCGGCAAAGGTCTCCAATGTCGGCCGTAGGTACTGCTCGACGAACCAGAGCAAGCGAGGTGTCTCAACGGTTCCGATCTGAGCTGCTATTGATGCAAACTCCGGATGCTCCACAGAGAAGTCCGCTATGGAGCAGACAAGCTCCTGGAGAGCTTCTACCGGCGCCCGCTCCACCTTGTCGTCGGGAGGAACATCCAAGGTGATCGAATCGAAGAGCTCCCCCACGACCGCACGCCACAATGCATCTTTGGACGCGAAGTGATAGTTGATCTGCGGTTGATGGACGCCTGCCAGACTCGCAATTGCTCTCGTACTTGCAGCGTCGTAGCCATTTGCGGCGAACTCCTGGCGGGCGGCAACCAGTATCTTGGCCCGCGTTACCTTGGAACGTTCCTGTTTCGGCTCGTTCGTCGCCATCTGGATTCATCCCGCTTTGTGTTATCCGTCAAGAGCCCTCTCACAACGCCACTCTTCAATCGCGATACCCATTGGTGTTGAGGGCGGACCCTGCACGAAAGTCCAGAGTTCTTCTGAGATTCTGCGCCAGTTCGCTGTGGCGTTAAGGTCGCCAAAGACCGCGTACAGACCAAGGTTAATCCGTTGAATGACCACGAACGAACGGGGCACATTGGTGGTCTTGGTGACCAGATGCGTGCC
>CAYUOD010000321.1:0-3866 GCA_964446225.1 uncultured Acidimicrobiales bacterium
CGGAGAGCAGGTCGGTCTCTGTTATCGGATTCGTTCGACTTGATACAACGAATACGGAGTGGCCCATGGCGATCTCATCGCGCAGCTGGGGTACCTGATTGCTGAACAGGTTCATGAACGTGATCATGAACGTCAGCGTGAAGATCACAAGCGAGAACATCGCGAGCAACATGGCGGTTCTGAATCTGTGCGCCAGCGGGTAGACGGTGCCGAGTTTGATTGAGAGCCCACCAGGCAGACGTCTGATGAGGCCTTGCCAGACCTGATCGTTCACTGTGAGCAGTGCGATCGCTCCTGCGACAAGCACAACGCCTTGGGCAACGAAGGCCATAATTGCGGGATCTCGGGTGACCTCGCCTCCAACGGCGAAGACCGAAGTTCCCCAAATGATTGCGCCCAGACCCACGAGGCTCGTAACGAGTCGTACCGGAAGGAGATGTCGGAGCAGTGCACCTGCTCCAAACATCGCAATTGGGGGTCCGAGCACAAACAGTTCGGCGGACTGGTTGGCGGAGCCAGCGAAGAAGAGCAGTCCGCCGAGTGCGAGAACGAGAACTCCTCCGAGAATGGAGGCGATGCCCGCCTTCTCAGCCCGGGGCTCGTTGAGACCCTTCACCGCGCGGATGATATTGAGTCGCGAAATGCGGATGCTCATGATCCACACAGTGGCAAGAGTGATGAACAGGCCAATGATGACAGCCGACACGAGTGAGCCGAAATTCACTGCGAACACGAGCTTGAGTTCGTTGTCCGGATCTTCGGTGAATGACCGTGCGAACTGTGTCACTATCCAGCCGACACCGATTCCCGATACAGCGCCGATGATTGATGCGACGATGCCGTAGAGGGCGCCTTCAAGAGCGAACCCCTGGATGAGAGCGCCACGCCTCAGACCGATAGCACGCAGAATGCCAAGCTCTCGCTTCCGTTCTTCGCCAAGCATGACAAAGATGTTGATGAGCAGCAGGATGCCGGCGATGATGCTGAACGCGCCGATCGAGCCGAAGATCTCCAGGAACTCGGCTCCACTCTCCTCGGCGTTTTCGATGAGGTCCGCTTTGATGCGATCCACCTCGTAGGTGAGGTCGTCGCCGAGTCGCACAGTTACTGCGGCGATCACGCTGTCGGTGTGCTGTTCTGGTCCGAAGACGCCACCGTCGTTGGAGATGAGAATGGTTCTGGTTGGCGCTGCGTTGTCGGGTGAACCAGCAGCATTCCACGCCGCTTCGAGCGTGCCGGGTGCAACGAATAGCGATCGACTTCCGAAGCCTGCCAGTCCCTCGGCCTCAATGACGTGGGTGACAGTCAACTCCGCCAGACCTTCATAGGCATATACGAGGATCGTGTCGCCGGCGGACAGTCCCAGTTCTCTGGCGAGTGGGACGTTCACCACCGCTTCGCCAGGGAGCGGAGTGTCACCAGCGTCAGCAAGGCCCGTGATGGACTCGTTACCACCGAATGACCTGCCGTCCGCGAAGTCGATCTCCTGGATGGTCGAGTTCGCGTTTCCGAGTGACCCGTCAGCGTTCGTCGTGGGAACGACCGCTCTTGTCATCGCGGCGATGCCGTCCACCCGCTCAAGGGGTTGTTCGTTGAGGAGCCCGAAGATGAGATCAGAATCGCCATCGATCGGCAGTGAGATTGCTTCGTCTATGGGGCCAAGATTGGTTCTGGCGACGTCAAGGATCGACGAGTTGACCGTGTTGGAAATGAGAAATGATGAGGCAATGATGGCCGTGCCTAGCATCGCGCCGAGAACGATCAGTGCGGTTTCGGTAGGCCTGCGCACCAGATGGCGGGTGGCCATTCGTCGCAGAGTAGGTCGAAACACAAGTGTTCCAAGAGAAAGTATGAGCGCGACAAGTACTGGTATTGCGAGAATGGATGTCACTTATTTACGCTCTCATCAGTGGCGACAAGACCGTCTTCTATGTGGACGATCCGCGTCCCGGCATCTGCGATGGCCTTGTCATGGGTCACGATGACCAGCGTCTGACCTTGGTCGTGTACCTCACCAAGCAGGCCGAGGATCGACTCCGCGGTGGCCGAATCGAGATTGCCGGTCGGCTCGTCCGCCCACACGATCGCTGGTTTGGTCACGAGGGCGCGGGCAATGGCAACCCGCTGCTGCTCGCCACCGGAGAGCTCGTTTGGTCGGTTACGCAGTCGGTTGTCCAGGCCAACGCGAGCCATCATGTCGCTAGCGATGCTGCGTGCAGCGCGGGCCGAGTGACCGGTGACGAGCAGAGGGATTTCGACATTCTCGACTGCGCTCAGCACTCCGATGAGATTGAAGCTCTGGAAGATGAAGCCCATCTGTTCAGCTCGGAATTTGGTGCGAGCACGATCGCTCGAGGCGTGCACGTCGTGTTCCCCGATCAGCACCGTGCCGCCGTCGATATCGTCGAGGCCGGACAGGCAGTTCAGGAGGGTGGTCTTGCCGTGTCCCGACGGGCCCATGATCATGATCATTTCGCCCGTTTGAATCTCGAGGTCGATCCCTCTAAGGGCGTGTACCTCGACGGCACCGGTCCGGTATGTCTTGGTCACATTGCGTGATTGCAGCAGCGTCCTGGCGGTCGCCGCTGGAGAAGTGGGGATGGAAGTTGAGAGTCCTGTGGTCACGTCATCCATAATCCGTCCCAACGTATCGTGAGACAATCAGGGATGCCCCTAGTCGTACCCTGAGGCTCCCTGAGATGGCCTCATGGGTGCGTTGACGCAGCCCAGCGCGAAGTAGCCTTGTCTTTTTGAAGGCAGGAGACTCATGAGCACCGTGCTCGTTGTCGACTTTGGGGCACAATACGCGCAGCTCATAGCGCGCCGGGTGCGCGAGGCCAACGTCTACTCAGAGATCGTGTCCCACAAGATTTCGGCCGCTGAGATTCGGCGGCGCCGTCCCGCTGGCATCATTCTGAGCGGCGGACCAAAGAGCGTGCACGTGGAATCCGCTCCGCTGCTCGACACAGACATCTACGACCTCGGCGTCCCTATTCTCGGTATCTGCTACGGAGCGCAGCTCCTGGCACAACAGCTCGGTGGCGTTGTGGCACGCACCGGCAGTGCCGAGTATGGCCGGACGAAGCTAACGGCCGAGGCTCGCTCGCTGCTTCTTGCCGAGGAATTCGAGAACGCCCAGGATGTCTGGATGAGTCACTTCGACGCCATCACCGAGGTGCCACAGGGGTTCGTCGTCACCGCCTCAAGCGCTGAGGCGCCCGTTGCCGTGCTTGAGAACGCGCAGCGTCGGATCCACGGAGTGCAATTCCATCCTGAGGTGGCTCACACCAGCGGTGGTCAGCGCCTCATTGAGCGCTTCCTGCATGAGGTCTGTGCCTTACCCGGCGATTGGACCATGGGCAATGTCATTGAGAGCCAGGTCACCAAGATTCGCGAGCAGGTGGGCGACTCCCGCCTGCTTTGTGGGCTCTCCGGAGGCGTCGACTCAGCGGTGGCCGCGGCGTTGGTGCACAAGGCCGTGGGTCATCAGTTGACCTGTGTGTTTGTTGATACCGGCTTGATGCGCTTGAACGAAGGTGAACAGGTCGTTGAGACGTTCCGACGCCATCAGGGCATCGAGTTGATTCATGTGCATGCTGGCGCTCGCTTCTTCAAAGAACTCGCGGGAGTCACCGACCCGGAGGCGAAGCGGAAGGTCATAGGAGAGTTGTTCATCCGCGTCTTCGAAGAAGCCAAGGGCGGACTGTCGGATGCCGACTATCTGGTGCAGGGAACCCTGTACCCCGATGTGATCGAGTCGGGTACGTCTTCGGCGGCAAAGATCAAGAGTCACCACAACGTTGGTGGTCTACCGGACGACATGGATTTCGAACTCGTCGAACCTCTGCGCAGCCTGTTCAAGGATG
>CAYUOD010000322.1:0-3859 GCA_964446225.1 uncultured Acidimicrobiales bacterium
GGTCACTCGTTCGCCAGTGTCCTCCAGGCTCGTGACGCAGCCTCCACGAACACTGCCGATATCGCACGGGTCGGATACACAGCAGATCAACGCCGAGGACCCCGAGCGACGAGCGGGTGTCGTCGTAGCGCTCGTCGGGGATGCCGAACGCCACACCCCAGCTCAGAAGCAGGCGAAGATCCGAGTTGAACTCCTCCACGTAATCGAAGGCGTCGGTCGCGGTGTTGCGGGGATTGACCGCCCTGATCTGCACGGTCGTGATGGCTATTGCACCGCCAATGGCTTCGGGTGCGGCAACGAGATCTCCGGGTTCAGCGAGCAGCATTATCTGATCGAGGGCTGTTCGGTCGCCCGGGTCGATATCCCACGTCGGACTCCCAAGCGTGACCCCGTTATCAACCGAGAGGGTGTGCGTTTGTGTGAGCGCCAGTCCTCCCAGTGCCACGAGTGGGACCAGGACCAACGCGATACTACGAAACCGCGAGCGCTCGAGGCCTGCAGGTGAGCTCAGGAGGAGCCCGATCGCGGCTGGCACAGGCATGATCCAGATACTTCGCCAAAGCACAGAGTCCGAGGAGAAGACCGAGTCGAGGCGCCCAATGGATCCCGGGGCCGTAAAGACGATGAGTACCACAAGTGGCGCTGCGATCAGCGCGAGACGGGCGGTGCGATCGGTCACCGTGAGCCAGGCCAGCAGCACGGCCAGGATTGCGAGTCCAAGGCCCCAGCCCGAGCCCAGCACGGTGTACCAGGGCCATTCCGCTGCGGGGGAGGTGACTGTGGAGGTCCGTGCTGCGAGGAAGGCGAGGATCTGCGGGGCCTTGTTCTGTGGTTCAGCCACCAGCGTCATGAGTGCAGCACCGACCGGATAGGCCGTGGCGGCGGCACCGAGGCCGAGGCGCCTGATCGCAACTCGGCCATCGAGCCAGGCCACGCTCGATAGGACGGCCACGGCGGTAATGGTCGGAGCGATGAATATTCCGGACGAACTCAGTCCGACGGCTGCAACGTTCGCAGCAGCCAGCAGGATCAGGTCTCGGGATTTTCCCGATCGGCCGAAGCGCAGTCCAAGATGCCATAGCAGTGGCACCACGATCATGAGCAATGCCGCTTTGCCCTGCCAGGAACGGACGACGCCGAAGTTTCCAAGCGAGGAGTTGACGTCGCCGTTGAGCAGGAGAAATGCGGTGGCGATAGCGAGAGCGAGTTCGGGCGCAGGGGCGTGGAGTGTCCGCAGGAGGCGCCATAGGGCGATGACCGCCATGGCCGATACGAGCGGCCCCCAAAGCAGGTAGGTCGTCGTTGAAGCATTCACCGGCAACGCGGCGGCAACCGTCCCGATCATCGACTCCACCGCAATCTGAGGATTCGGCGGCCGGGAGGACACCAGAACCTCATCCCCGAAGATCGTGTCCCGCACAGCGAACTCGCCTGAGTCCTGTTCGGTATGTGTTGAGCGATTGACGAGGAACACGTCATCCGCGTCGGGTCTCAGTACCGACGCGGACAGAACAGCACTGATGACAGCGAGCGCAACCACTGCGAACAAGCCAGCGCGTCTGAGCGCGGGGCCTTGAGAGACTTGCACACTTGGATGGGCGGGCGCTGCCTCGGTGGGGCGTCTCAGTGTGTCCGCTGCCGCGAGGAGCAGAAGCACGAGCATCGCCGCCCAAGCCACAGTGAAAGCGCTGCCGACCGGCCTCCAGATCGCCATGGAGACTGCGATGACGGTTGCGGCTGTCACGAATCCGACGGCTGACCGGGAGCTGGAACTTACGCTCTCAGTCTTTGTGCCGGGCCCTCTGGGCTGCGAGAACAGCCAAATCGAGATCGCGGCAGTGAGGACAATCCAAAGGGCGGCGGTGATGTTTCGAGTGAGGCCGAGAACAAGGGCGATGTGGTAGCAGACAGTCCAACTCGCGACCGCAACGACCCAGAAGTACAGCCCGCCCTCAAGAGTCGAGGCGAGCCGGGACCGAGTCATTGACCACCGAGCCGCGACCGCAGACGTCGTGCCGTATTGATTGGCAGGTAGCGGGTGAGGCGGGTCCACCGCTCGTTCCACTGCTCGAGTTCGTCGTGCATCGTTGCGACTCGCTGATGGAGGTCGGCCTCGTGCTGGCGGCTCGCGGCCAGCTCTGCGGCGAGGTTGCTCACGGCGTTGCTCGCCCGGCTCGCGGGCCGGGCCTGGCCCGCCTGAAGCAGTCCTGAGCGGTGGTCGCCGACTGCTCCCGCGCGCACGAGCGGCTGAAGTTCTGCCTCGGCGTCGCGCCACCGCTGCACGAGATCTTCGGTCCCGTCGAGCTCGACAAACGCCGCCATACGGAGCGCCAGATCATCGACGGAGTCATTCCCAAATGGAGTCGGTGCAGCCTCTGAGATGAGATCTTGAGCGAAGAACCAAAGTCCTCTGAACAGGGCGAGATCCAGGTCGACGGCACCATCGATGACCCACTCGCTGTCGATGTAGTGCAGCGTGTCTTGATTCTCGACGAAGTTGCCGGGTCCGACGTCCAACCAGTTGGACGGCAGACCGTCTTCGGCGGCTGCGAACGGACTCTCACCGGCAGAGGTAACTGTGGCAGCCGAGCGTACGTGGTCTGCCCAGCGCTTCAGCTGTTGGACTCCGAACCCGGTCTCGTTCACTGCCCAGGCTTCGCGGACCTGTTGTTCGATGGTCGCACCCGGCACAAACGGTCTTTCAGCAGGGTCTTCCTGCGTAAGCCATGATGCCGCCGGTTGGCTCTCGAATCCGCTGCTGGACACCGTAAATGACTCGGTGAGACGCCTGCGTAGGCTCCACTTCTTGAGGCGTCCCCGCGTGAACAACCAGGCCAGGCTGTCCGATTCCACGAGGTCTGACTTCTCGGCGCCTGCCACGATGAGAAAGGAACTGGCAACCTCGGCGCCGAGGCCCGCCCGAACGAAGGATGCGTGAGCGCGACGTTGGTCGGTGACAAAAACCCGGGCGTCCATATCGTCGCGCACCGGCACACGCACGAGTTGATCGATGAGCAGCTCTGCATCATCTCGCCTGAACAGGCTCTCACTCAGGATCGCTGTTGGCAGTTTGTAGTCCGGGTAGGGATACAGCCACTGTTGGTTGGCGAAACCGTGTTGTGCAAGGAGCTCTCGCAGCACACCCCGCGAGAAGGTGCGAACAGTCCGGTTCCCCGGATAGTCCTCGATGCCGATCATCGGCATCTGTAGATGGTCTTCACCATAGCCAAGCAAGTACTTCAGCCCGAGCTGATTCTCGATTGCAACCACGAGTTGACCATTGGGTCGAAGGAGTTTCCGCAGTTTCTTGAGAAACGCCTCCTGGCCCTGGCCGCCACCGATCTCAGCCGACGCGTACTCCAGCACCCCGATGCACAGAATGAGATCGAAGCCTGATTTGTCGTTGTAGTCGTGCACGGAGCCAGCGATGATCTGCACATTGTCGAGCTCTCGACAACGCTCGTGTGCGGCCCTGGCTCTGTCCAGCGAGCCTTCGAGGCCGGTTACGTCGGCACCCTGCTCGCCCAGCCAGCGGGCATTGACGCCGGTTCCGGCGCCGACGTCGAGCACTCTCATGTTGCTCGTGACGTTCAGCGGCTCAAGCAGGTTGACCCGTTCTGGCGAAAGGTGATATTTCGTCGGCCAGTCATGGATCGCTTCGACGAGTTCATCGCTGCGCGACGAGCAGTCTCGCGCGGCCCGGAATATCTCAAGGAGCTCGTTCTCTGCACCATCGGCGTACGGCAGAATCTCACCGATAATAGGAATACCGCTCGCGGAGTCGGTGCTGCTTGGCATGGCCAAAGATCCTACTGCCCATCGGCTCGGCGGAGGCAGCTCCGCTGATTGCTTCAGGAGT
>CAYUOD010000323.1:0-3846 GCA_964446225.1 uncultured Acidimicrobiales bacterium
GCCGAGACAAAGGACGAGACGCAGACCGGTTTTGGCTTCTGTGTCGGGCGGGACCTGTCCGCCCTTGATCCCAAGAAGGCGGCGGCTGACGCAGCAGAGCGTGCGGTCAGAATGCTGGGCGCCACGAAGCCCGTCAGTGAGCGGCTTACTGTCGTTTTTGATCCCTGGGTCACCGCGAGTTTGCTGGGCATAATCGGCGGCACGCTCACTGGAGACGCCGTTGTGCGCGGCCGCTCACCGTTCGCTGAGCGCATGGGCGAGCAGGTTGGAGCCAGCATCATCACGCTTACCGAGGATCCGACGAACTCCTTGGCCTCGGGCGCTGCGGTGTATGACGCCGAGGGAATTGCCACAAGACGAACCGGCCTGATCGCCAACGGCACACTAGAGGCTTTCCTGCATAACGCCTGGTCAGCGCGACGGGCGTCAACAGTGACTACAGGCTCAGCAGTCAGAGGCGGCGGCAGTCCTGGGGTGGGTTGTCGCGCGCTGCGCTTGGATGAGGGCACTCAGACACAGGCCGAGTTGATCGCCGGGATAGATCGCGGAGTGCTCGTGCAGAGCGTCGCGGGCCTTCATTCAGGAGTCAATGCGGTAAGCGGCGACTTCTCCACTGGAGCAGAGGGACTGCGCATCTCAAATGGTGTGTTGGGCGAGCCTTTGCGGGAGTTCACGATTGCTTCCACGCTGCAGCGCCTCTTGCAGGATGTCGTCGCGATCGGCAATGACACGGAGTGGCTACCGTCTTCGGCAGCAGGGGTAACGCTCGTCGTCGCCGACATCACGATGAGTGGTCAGTAGGCCGTAGCCAGCGGTTAGGCTAACGGCGCTGTGGATCTCCTTCATGCTCTCGTCCTTGGTGCCGTCCAGGGTCTTTCAGAATTCCTTCCCATCTCTTCGAGTGCCCATCTGGAGCTCGTGAGCTGGGCGTTTGGCTGGGATGACTTCGGTGGCGATGAGAGCCTTGAGAAGGCTTTTGATGTGGCCATGCATATGGGCACGTTGGTGGGTGTGGTTGCCTATCTCTGGCGAGATATCGTCGAACTGGTGAATGAGGGCCTTGTCCTCCCACTACGGGGTCGCGGAGTCTCTTCCAAAGGCAAGATTGCCTGGCTGCTCGTCGCGACCTCCATTCCCGCTGCGGTGGTAGCGGTGTTGTTCGAAGACCTGATTCTCAAGACCGGCGAGAACATTACGTTGATCGCAGTCATGTTGATCTTGTTTGGCGGCGTGCTCTGGTGGGCCGATCGCGCACCCGAGGAGCGCACAGAGGACGACTTCGGCGTGCGCGATGCCGTGCTGGTTGGCATTGGTCAGGCCCTTGCATTGCAGCCGGGGGTGTCGCGCTCTGGAGCGACGATGAGCGTCGCACGTAAGCTGCGTTTCGTGCGTGAGGACGCGGCCCGTCTTGTGTTCTTGATGAGTCTGCCGGTTATTGCAGGCGCCGGGCTGTTCCAGGCGATATCGGTCTACGGCGACGGTGGGGTGCCCCCTGAGCTGGTCTCAGGCTTTCTGGTTGGGATGGCTTCGGCAGGGGTGACCGGCTTTGTAGCGGTCTGGGGTTTCCTGCGCATCGTGCGCACCTGGAGTTTCACTCCGTTTGTTGTCTACCGCGTGGTCCTGGGCGTCTCGCTGCTCGTCGCGCTTGCGCTGGGCTTCAATTCATAGCTCGAGTTCCGGGGAGCAGAACCGGCACCAGATCATTGAGAATGAGCCCCTCGAGCAGGTCGCGGACCCCGCTTGGGGGCACGGCCACTATGAGTCCGGTCTCGCTTATGGCAACCACAGTGGCTGAGGCCACGACGAGGCTCGACCTTGTCTCGAAGCCAGCGCGGTAAAGCGCGACCTGGTCGCCAGGTTCGACGCCGAGTTCGCCACCAATCGGGATGGCGACACCCATGCTCCCGCCGGGGATGAGCGCAGCCACAGCGCCCGACTCTGCGGCGGTGATGCGCGGGGCGGTGATGATCTCACCGGCACTCAGGATGCTGTTGCTTCTTGCCTCATTTGGAAGCTGGACAAGAGCGGTTTGCGGAGTCTGTGACCTGGGACGCGCCTCGAGGCGCGTTGTGGCGGCGTTGAGTGACTGGCCTGGGTCTATCCGCTCTGTGGCGACGAGTACCTGCACCGTGTCACCAAGGTTGGCGGAGCCCCGGCGGACCTGCTGCAGCAGCGTAAAGATGAGCAGGAAAGTGATGACCCCCAGAACTGCGGCACCGAGCCAGCGCGTACGCTTTCGCTGCAGCGCGAAGCGTAGGTCTGTGAGCGTGAGATGAGGTGCCACTTGTCTCCTGGTAGTTGTCGCCTTTGTGTCAAGCGCTACCGGGAAGCATCAATGAGACATCGTCAGTCTGAGGCGGCGGCCGTCTTCTTGTCGCTGCTCGAAGAACTTGAGGAGCTTGAGGAACTCGAGGAGTCTGCGGAGCTCGAAGAACCTGAGGAGTCACTCTTTGTGGATGTTGTCGGGCTGGAGCCCGCTGATCCCGAGGTACTGCTCGTTGAAGCTGACCTGCGGCTGTCAGTCTTGTAGAAACCGCTGCCTTTGAACGAGATCGACGGGACCCCAAAGACCTTCTTGACCGTTTCGTTGCCACATACAGGACAGATGGTGATGGGCTCGTCGCTGAATGACTGGACGAGTTCGAATCGATGGTCGCAGGACTGACATGCGTAGTCGTAGGTTGGCACTTCGGTATCTCGCGTTAGGTACTTGTGTATTAGGCCTTGTCGACGAATGAGCATAGCGAAATAATCGTGTGCCGCGACATAGCGCAAGAATGGTCCCTTAGTTACGGGTCTGTGACATATCACCCAGAGTGACCTCTGACCGTAGATTTTCTCACTCAAAACTGTCAGAGTGGTGCGACAGCACATAAGAAGGGGATCTTGGTGGCGCACAAGGAACGTGGAATTGGGGAGCGAGGCATGCATCAGCGTCGTGCAGAATGTTTGTCAAGTTGGGGTTCGGGCGTGACGATGGTGGCTGCATGACTGGAATCGTTACCAAGGCCGTAATTCCCGCAGCTGGGTTGGGTACGCGCTTTCTGCCCGCAACCAAGGCGCAACCCAAAGAGATGCTGCCGCTGGTGGACAAGCCCGCGATCCAGCACGTGGTCGAGGAGGCTGTGCGGGCCGGGATTGGTGACTTGTTGATCGTTACCGGCAGAAATAAGCAGTCCATCGAGGATCACTTCGATCGCTCACTCGAACTTGAGCAGAGCCTGAGTCGCTCAGGCAAGGCTGAGCTGCTGGAGCTTGTCCGCGGTATCGCGAACCTCATTGACATGACCTATGTCCGTCAAGGTGTCGCTGCAGGTCTTGGGCATGCAGTGGGCTGTGCGCAGCGCCACGTCGGAGATAATCCCTTCGCCGTGCTTCTGCCCGACGATGTCATGCATCCTGACTCGACGTTGTTGTCAGACATGATCGCGGCGTACGAGCAGACCGAAGATGCAGTTGTGGCCCTCATGGAGGTCTCCGCCACGCAGATCAGTTCATATGGATGTGCTGCGGTCCGCTCCGGCAGGGGCGATCTGGTGAAGATCACAGAGATCGTCGAGAAGCCGCTAGTGGATGATGCGCCATCGAATCTTGCGGTGATGGGTCGCTACATATTCTCCCCTGAAATCTTCAGCATTCTTGAGCACACCAAGCCGGGTGTCGGTGGAGAGATTCAGCTCACTGACGCTATTGCCGAGCTTGCCGCCCAGGACCGGGTCACTGGTGTCGTCTTCTCATCTGGACGTTATGACGTGGGTAACAAGATCGACTTCCTGCGGGCCACTGTCGAGTTGGCGTGGGAGCACGAAGAGCTTGGACCGGAGTTCTCCCAGTTCCTTGAGCACT
>CAYUOD010000324.1:0-3820 GCA_964446225.1 uncultured Acidimicrobiales bacterium
TAGCGTCAAGGGTCATGGACGCACGCATCTTCACCGAACCACAGCAGGGCGCAAGCTACGACGACCTGCTGGCCGTTGCACTCGCTGGCGAGAAAGCTGGCTTCAACGCCTTCTTCCGCAGCGACCACTGGCTCAAAATGGGCGACGGCGATGGGTTTCCGGGACCGACCGACTCCTGGGTGACGCTGGGCGGGTTAGCTCGCGACACCTCAACGATCCGCCTGGGAACGCTCGTTACCTCCGCTACTTTCCGGCTTCCTGGCGTGCTTGCGATGCAGGTTGCGCAGGTTGACCAGATGAGTGGGGGTCGGGTCGAACTTGGCCTTGGCGCTGGCTGGTACGAAGCCGAGCACACTGCGTACGGCATTCCGTTTCCACCCCTAGGAGAGCGGTTCGAGGTGCTCGGCGAGCAGCTCGAAATCATCACCGGGCTATGGGGCACACCCGAGGGCGACAACTACGAGTTTGCCGGCAAACACTTCGACCTGAAGGACTCCCCCGCATTGCCGAAGCCCACGCAGAACAAGATCCCAGTCGTCATCGGCGGAGGCGGCAAGAAGAAGACTCCGGCACTCGCGGCCAGGTACGCCAGCGAATTCAATCTGGGAATGGCTACCGTCGAGCGCTTCACAGCTCAGCGTGACAGGGTTGCAGCGGCCTGCGAAGCAATCGATCGCGATCCAAACGAGCTCACCTATTCGTTGTGGCTGGTCGTTGCCTGTGGCAAGGACGATGCCGAGGTGGCCCGTCGCGCTGACCACCTCGGTCGCTCGGTCGAGAACGTGACCACCGAAGGACTCGGTGGTACACCCGACCAGATCATCGAGAAGCTCAACACCTACAAGGCCGCCGGCTGTGACCGGATCTACTTCCAGTTCCTGGATCTCTCCGACCTCGACCAACTCGCCCTGCTCGGCGAAGAGGTGCTGCCCCACATTTAGGCCAGGGCAGCTAACTCGCGCTCAAGGCCGGTGTCGATTTCGACCTGCTCACCGGTCTCGACGTGATGCTTGAGTCCGGCCATGACGCCGCTCCAAGCCTCAGCAAACTTGCGGCTTACAATCGCCTTGTCCATGAGACTGCCAATGGGACCGAGCTTGAGGCTGTACTCAAGCACGCCGTGGACGAGGGTTCCATTGCCTTCGGGCTTCAGTTCCACTGATCCAACCGCCTTCTTGAACGGCGGCAGCTTCTCGCCTCCGAATATTTCGAGCGCAAGGTATTCGTTCGGACGCCAGGCCGTGATGCGCTCAAGGGCCACCGCATTACCGGGTAGATCACAGTGGCGAGTCGCGCCAATTCCACCGTTGTTCGTGGAGGTGGAACGCGACTTCAGCGCACCAGGGTTGTACTTGTCAACCCCGCCGAAGTCGCTGAGTACTTCCCACACTCGCTCGGGGGTGGCGTCAATGTAGATGTCTCGAATTATCGCCGTCATTTGTATCTCCTTGTTGTTGGGAGGTCATCATGACGAATATGTGGTTGAGTGCACATCAACCCCTTCAGGAATCAACCTCTGGGGGGCGCGGTTGAAATACTCCAACGGCTGATGCGATGTACCGCAGACCAGGCCACAATGGTCAGACCGGCCAACATGGAAACTCAGACGATGACCCAACACTTTCCACGCCATGGCTGAACCGCTGATCCCGCTCTCGAAGGTGATCATCCCACCATTGCGTTCAAGCGTGATCGACCGACCCCGGATCATGGACACTCTCGCATCTGCCACTCACGAGCGACTGCTCCTGGTCGTGGCACCCGCTGGCTTCGGCAAAACCACGCTGCTCACTCAGCTCGCCGAGCGACGCACCGCTGCAGACCAGGACGTTGCATGGGTGTCGCTGACACCAATGGATAACGATCCGGCGATCTTCTGGGTTCACCTGCTCAGAGCACTAGCCGAAGCCGGAGTGGCCGAAGACCAACAGCGCTCACGCGATCACCTGGCTGAACGTGGCGCGGACACAGAAGTCATCCCACTCATCATCTCTGGGCTCGACAGCGTAACGACGCCGGTAACGATCGTTGTGGACGACTACCACCTGATCCAGAATGAGGGGATTCACGCGGCAGTCGAGGAACTCATCTCCCTGCTTCCTCCTCAGGTCCAACTCGCAATCGGAAGCCGAATTGATCCGCCGATCTCTGCCGCTCGCCTCCGTGTGGGAGGCGACCTGCGCGAGATCCGAGCTACCGACCTGGAGTTCGCCCACGAGGAAGCATCCGACTTCTTCGAAAGTCTGCAGCTTGAGTTGAGTGATCAGCAGGTCAAGACCCTCAGCGAAGCGGCCGAGGGATGGATCGCCGGGTTGTATATCGCCGGACTTTCACTGGAACGCGTCGAGGACAAAGCCACATTCATCGACGAGTTCTCCGGGAGTCAACGCCACCTCCTGGACTATCTGACGAGTGAAGTCCTCGAGCAGCAGTCAGCGGCGATTCGTACGTTTCTCCTGGAGACGTCGATCGTGGACGAGCAGAATCCCGACCTGTGTAACGCAATCACCGGGCGCACCGATTCGGCCGCACTGCTGCGCCAGCTCGAAGCGGAGAATCAGTTCGTGCAAGCTCTCGACGAGCATCGCAGGAGTTTTCGCTACCACCGCGTATTCGCCGACATGCTCAAAGAGACCCTGCTCCAAGACGACCAGACCGACGTAGGACGGTTGTATGAGCGGGCTGCACAGTGGTGCCTCGCCGAAGGACACATTCCCGGTGCCATCCATCACCTGATCCAGGGCGAGAGCTATCAGGATGCGGCGACGCTGATCATCGACCACTGGATCGACTTCTCGAATCAAGGCACGCACTTCACCGCGTTCACGTTCCTTGAGCAGCTGCCGGATGAGGTCATGAGCGACAACGTCGAGCTCATTGCGAGGGCGGCCTGGGCCACGCTCAACCTGCGGGACTATGACGCCTGCAGGCACTGGCTCGCCATGCTTTCGAATGCGGAAGATGGAGTCGCCTTGCGCTTTGCCAGCCCTGTCCAGGCCCACCTCGCCCGCCATCACGGCCAGACCTCCGAGATGCGCAGACTTGGTGAACTCGCATCCGCTTCACAGATCGAGGATGACCTAGAGATCGCAGCAGCGGTCAGAGCCACCCTTGCGATGGGCTACTTCTGGACAGGTGACCGGCAGAGGAGCGCAATCGAGTTTGAACGAGCGGTCGTCGAGGGCACGGCGGCACAAGAGATCTCGTCGATCGTCATCGGCGACTCCTACCTCGCATACATCGAGGCTCGGACGGGAAATCATGCTCAGGCCCTCGTCCATATTGACCGGGTGAAACTTCATACCAACACCACAACGCTGGACCGCTTTCATCTTGCAGCGATGGCGCATATTGCGTCGGCCGAGGTGGCTCTGGCCACAGGTCGTTATGAGCAGGCAGAGCTTGCACTTGCGCATGCCGCTCAGCTTTCTGAGATCGGCCACGAGCCGCTCTACGAGGTTGTCGGGCTCGCAACCTCAGCCCGCCTTGCCCACCGACGCGGTGAAAGCAGCGAAGCGCGGACACTTCTCGCAGACGCCAGACGTCTGCTGGCCGAGCAGCCTGATCCTGGCTGGACCACAGATGCCGTGTCAGAGGCGAGCCGCGAGCTGCGCTTTGCACCTCGACCTACGGAATCGATCGACGACCTGCCGCTCCAGCCCGTTACGCCACGAGAACGAGCGGTTCTGCGCCTGCTGCCCACTGATCTCACCAGAGCAGAGATCGCATCTGAGCTGCACGTCTCGCTCTCGACGGTGAAGAGTCACCTGCACTCACTTGCCCGCAAGTTCGCGGTGAGTAGTCGCAGCGACATCGTTGC
>CAYUOD010000325.1:0-3820 GCA_964446225.1 uncultured Acidimicrobiales bacterium
GCTCGGTACTCATTGCCACCGCAATCACGCTGGTGACTCTGCCGATGCTTGTGCTTTACAACATCTCATACGTTCCTGATTCCGGGAGCCAGGAGGTGGCTGCTGTCGCGCCCGAGAGTGACATTGCAGATGCGCAACTGGCGGCAGCCGATCTCGACGAGACTTCAGCTCCGAGTTCTCTCGACGGCACCCTCGATGATGAACATCCAGTTGCTGGCGGCGAGTCGGTGGCTGTGGAATCCACTACGACAACTACCGAGCCGTCGACCACGACGACTGAGCAGTCGACCACGACTACGGCTGCGCCGACCACGACCACGACTGAGCGCCACCCAACTACTACGGCTGCGCCGACCACGACTACGGCTGCGCCGACCACGACTACGGCTGCGCCGACGACTACGACGGTTGCGCCGACGACTACGACCGCTGCACCGGACTCTAATTCCATATGGGTCACTGTCAATGGCAAGAAGGTTCCGTCACCGGCAATGTTCAGCCAGCTTGCAGTTTGTGAGTCCGGCGGCAACTGGTCGATCAACACCGGCAACGGCTACTACGGCGGTCTGCAGTTCTCGCAGCGGTCATGGACGGCTGTTGGTGGCCAGGGTCGAGCCGATCAGAACACCGCCGGTGAGCAGATCTACCGTGGCCAACAACTGTGGCTGTTGCAGGGCTGGGGAGCCTGGCCAAGCTGTACTCGACAGCTGGGCTGGCGCTAGACGCGCATGACCCTGTCGGGTCGCGAGGTAGCGGCCCTTCTCGAAACGCACGGCATCGCGCCAGCCAAGAGTCGTGGGCAGAACTTTGTCGTCGACCCGAATACTGTTAGGCGCATCGTCGAACTCGCTGGAGTTTCCGCTGACGATCGCATAGTCGAGATTGGCGCAGGCGTGGGTTGCCTCACACTGGCACTCCTTGAGAGAACAGTGTCCGTGACCGCGATTGAGATGGACTCAGGACTCGTGGGCGTGCTCAACGAAGTTTTGGCTGACACCAGCGCAGTGGTGATTCACGCTGATGCGATGAATCTGGACTTCGTGGACCTGCTTAGGAACCCGCCTTACAAGTTGGTCGCGAATTTGCCGTACAACGTCGCTACTCCGCTTGTTATGCGCCTGCTGCAGCAGGTGCCGCAGGTGAGTGAGATGCTCATCATGGTTCAGCTTGAGGCGGCCCTGAGATTTGCCGCCTCGCCGAACAACAAGGACTACGGCTCTGTCACCGTGCGTACCCAGCGGTACGCGACCGCCGAGATTGTCGGCAAAGTTGGAGCCAACGTGTTCCTCCCGCGGCCTCGTGTTGAATCTGCTCTGGTACGCATCGTGCGCCGTGCAGATGTCGATCTGCAAGAACCAGGAGTTTTCGAGGATCTGGTGACCGCCGGATTCCACCAGCGCCGCAAGATGGTTCGTCGTTCGTTGGCACCCGTAGCGTCTGCAGCGCAGCTCGAAGCAGCGGCCATCACGCCGACTGATCGCGCTGAGAACCTCGATCTCGCCGATTGGGAGCGCCTGGCCGCGGTGATCGAGAACTGGTCAACCTAGATGGGGGAGGATCCTAAGGACGACTGGCTACAGCTGGTGGCGCCCGCCAAGCTCACGCTGAGTCTGCACGTGACAGGGCTCCGCGCCGACGGCTATCACCTCATCGAGGCCGAGATGGTGACACTTGATCTCGCTGATGAGCTTCGTGTTCGTCCAGCACCGGAGTCGTCGCTGCTGGTCCTGGGAGCGGACTCTGGGCTGCCGGTAACGGGCGATGGCAACAACCTGGTGCTGCGGGCCCTGGAGGTTGTGGGCAGGACCGCTGAGGTCTGTCTCACGAAGCTCATTCCGTCGGGTGCCGGTCTGGGTGGCGGTTCGGCGGACGCCGCTGCGATCCTGCGTTGGGCGGGCTACGCGGATCTCGTTGGTGCCTCACAATTGGGTGCCGATGTGGCCTTCTGCCTTGTTGGTGGGCACGCAAAAGTGAGTGGAATAGGAGAAGTGATTGAGCCGCTTAGCGCAGCGACCGGCGCATACACGCTCCTGACGCCACCCTTTGGTGTCTCGACACCGCAGGTTTATGCACGGTGGGACGAACTCGGTGGGCCAAAGCATCCACACAACGACCTGACGGCCGCCGCACTCAGCGTTGAGCCCCGCCTGGCAGCTTGGCGCGATCAGTTCGCGGACGCGATCCAACAACAACCGATTCTGGCCGGGAGCGGCGGAACCTGGTTCGCCAAAGGCAGCCACCCTGGGGTGACTGTTGAGGGTACAAACGCGAGAATCGCCGTGACAGCGGCTACGCCCGGACCGAAGTCCTAGACGCGGTCGCTGAGTCGCGGCGATGTCTCATCGTTGAGCGCGCGGCAGGATTCTTAAAGAATCAGGCTGGTCGCTCGGTGACGTAGGTAAGTTGGTTGGTTACTTGCGCCTCTGAAAGCGGGTGCGGCGAAGCATCTTCTTGTGCTTCTTCTTACGCATGCGCTTACGGCGTTTCTTTACGAGCGATCCCATGAAGTGCAAAACAGTAGCGACTTTCGGGGCGAAGAGCAATCAGCGCTTGCCGAGCACCAAACCGGCACTATGGTGGCAAGGTAACGGCCTTCGCGGGTCGTCCAATGGCAGGACACCGGTTTTTGGTGCCGGTAATGGAGGTTCGACCCCTCCCCCGCGAGCGAGATGATATCCCCACTCACATCAGCGTTGATCCTTGCCTCTGAAGGCCAGGGCGGCAGCCGCAAGAGCGTCGCGCTCGAGACTTTGTGCGGTCGACCGGTGATTTCGTACCTTCTGGATGGGCTGCACGAACTCAAAGTCGGCCGTGTTGTCATCGTTGTGCCCCAGGGCATGGCGCCGACCTACCGCAGCGGTCTTGGTCTCCCCGGCATCGGCGCCGAGGTGGATGTCGTCGAGACTGCGGCTGGTGGGTCACAGCTCGGCGCGGCGATCAGCGGACTCGAGGTTCTCGGAAGCTCGCTGCTTGAACTCGAAGAGTCCCAGGTTCTGCTGCTGCCCGATGATCGTCCTCTGCTGCAAAGTGCGACCATCGGTGCCTTTGTCGACCAGCAGGTCGAGCGTGGCAGCGCTGCGGCAATGATGACCTTCGACGAGAATGAAATCGCTGGCGTCGGTCCCTCCGAACTCGCGCCGGCCCTGCCGCTAGGCAGTGTGGTGGAGCGCGGCAGAGATGGCAGCATCAGGGGCCTGCGTCGTATGCCCGTCGTTGCGCCGGAACTTGAGCGCGAGGCTGGTGTCTACTGCCTCAGAGGCGACGTGTTCGGTCCATCTCTGCGCCTGGCCCGAGAGCGTGCTGTGCTCACCGGTGATGGCCTTTGGGCTGCTGTGTCATCGCTCGCGGAGGCCGGACATCCGGTTGAGGCATACCGAACGCCGAACTCTGTTGAGCTGCTTTCAGTAGCGACCGCCGTCGGGCGCACGCAGGCCGATTTTCTTTTGCGGCGACGCATCAACCAGGCCTGGCAGCGGCTTGGCGTTGTCATGTTGGATCCACTCACGACCCTGATCGATGCAACGGTGCAGTTGGGCCTCGATGTAAAGCTCTACCCGAACACGATTCTTGAGGGCGATACGGTCATCGAGGACGGTGTGACGATCGGCCCGGCGACCCGGCTGGTGGACTGCTACGTGGGCGCTGACAGCTCGCTTGAGCGGACGAGCGGCAACGCGGCGAGCGTTGGGAGAAACGCACGGGTTGGCCCGTTCGTTTCTCTCGAGCCCGGCGGCGTAATACCGGACCACATGGTCACTGGCTCGTTCTACACTGCAAGTCCAGACTCCTAGCCCAACGCGAAGGGATCCTCCGATGAAGG
>CAYUOD010000326.1:0-3820 GCA_964446225.1 uncultured Acidimicrobiales bacterium
AGAAGTGTGTCCAAGGAAGGATGAAGCCAGTGCAACAGATTGCAGCCGGGGTCAAGGTATTGCTCCGAGCAGACACCGACGGCGGTGAGTGGGAGACCACGCACACGGCTTTGGATCAGGTTGACAACCTCGCGCTCAGCATCACCGAACTCCAACCGTGGATGAACGTGAGGCAGCCGGTGCAGGCAATCATCCTGGGGCAGGACCTCAGCGCCGTGTTTCAGACGAAACTTCTCATGGTGGATGAGGCTAACCACCAGCTCATTCTGGAAGATCCTGATTCCTACACCGAGGTCAACCGTCGCAGGCACCAACGCATCATCACCGAGCAGACAATCGAGTGGTCACCCTTGAAGGGTGTCAACAGCCACGTTCAGCATTCTGTGGGAAGAACTCGCGACATCTCCACTGGTGGTCTTCGATTCGTGTCGACCAATCCACCCTTTGAGGACCAGGAAATTGTGCTCGCGCTGCTCCTGCCAGTAGGCGCAGCGACTGGATTCGCACGGTGTTTGGACACTCTGTCCGACGGCGCAAACGGTGGACTCTACGTCTCACGCCTCGAGTTCATGTGGAGCCATCCAGCCAGCCAGGACCGTCTGCGAGACTGGGTTAACTCATCAATGCACGCAGCCACACAGGCAATCCAGGATGCCGAAGACGGTGCTCACCTCGAGCTTGACAGTCTGCTGTAGACCTCGACCTCAGGAGAAGCTGTAGGTGGAGGGTGAAGCTTTCACGAACGGCGTCGAAACCACCGTTGCTGCGACATCGCTCCCGCGCTGATCCAGCTGCACCACATCGTCAACGCTCACATCTGGTGACACCAGGGCCAGGGCGATGCCATGACCAAGAATCGGCGAGAAATTTCCGCTCGTGACAGACCCGATACTCACACCGTCGCGCTTGACGTCCATACCGTTGCGTGGTGGACGACGTCCATCAATCGCGAGGCCCACAAGCTTGCGCGAGACGCCCGCATCTCGCTCGGCCTCAAGCGCTGCTTTGCCTCGGAATTCGTCCTTACCGAAGGCCACGACCCACTTCAGTCCGGCCTGCAGCGGGGTGATGTCCGGCCCAAGTTCCTGGCCATGCAACGGCAATGCTGCCTCAAGGCGCAGCGTGTCGCGGGCTCCGAGTCCAGCAGGCTGGACGCCCGCTGATTCGAGTGCGGCCCAGAGTCCCTCAGCTGCGGCGCACGGTATTGCAATCTCAAGACCATCCTCGCCGGTGTAGCCGGTACCGGCCACAGTCACAGGCGTTCCCTGGTAGGAAAGTTCGGCAACCCGAAACCGCTTGACGTTGGCGGCATCAGCGAAGACGGTGGCCACCCGAGTCCTGGCGTCAGGGCCCTGAACTGCAATAACAGCACGGGTCTCAGTTACGTCGCTGCCACCAACAGCACTACGCACGCCGTCGGTATTCGACGCATTCGGCATCACCTGGAAACGCTCGTCGTCAAGCCACCACACGATGATGTCGTCAACGACACCGCCCTCGTCATTGAGCAGATGCGTGTACTGAGCACGCCCAGGGGCAACTTTGCCCAAATCGTTCGTGAACGCCGCTTGCAGCCGCTCTAGAGATCCCGGTCCTTCGACAAGCACCGTGCCAAGGTGACTAACGTCAAACATCACAGCCCCGTTGCGACAGGCGCGGTGCTCCTCTAGCGTTCCAGAGGGGTAGTTAAGGGGCATGTTCCAACCACCGAAAGGCACGAGCTTGGCCTCAAGGCGGCGATGGACTGCATCGAGTGGACTGCTACGGAGATTCACCGGGCGTCATGCTACAACGCTTGGGAAGATTTGGCAGCCACATCCGTCGAGTCGGGCGAACGGGGCGCAAACTCAATGATGGCGGTGTCAAGCTCGGACTTCACCAGACTCATCGGCAGAACGTTCAGAACACCCTGTCCACGGTTGATGAGGTCCACGATCGCCGCATCATCGCGGGCAAGCGTGACTTGGGTACCATCGATGACGAGGTTGGCGGAGCCAAGATCTTCGCCCAGCTCGTCGAGGTATTCGACGATGGTGCGAACCTTCTCAAGCTTGATGCCGGCATCGAGCAGTTTCTTCACAGACTTCAGCGTGAGGAGATCGCCGTAGGAGTACTGGCGGCGGCTCCCACTGCCAGAGGCCTGCGCGAGGCTAGGCACGACAAATCCGGTGCGGGCCCAGTAGTCGAGCTGCCGATACGTGATGCCAACAATCTCTGCTGTTCGCTTTCCGCTGTATGCAACGATCATCGACGTCATCGATTCCACTCCTCGGCTCCTCGACAAAGAGTAGAGAGCCGAGCCGACCAAAGCAACGACCCTCACTCAGCTGTTCAGGACTCGCCGCCTCCGAAGTCCTCCGGCGAGACGTCCTCAATGAAGCGGCGGAACTCTTCGAGCACGCTGTCATCGGGTTCCTGCTCATCGGGCAGTTCGTCTGGCAGCGCCGCAAGATCCATGACTCCGTCTTCTACCTCTATGGAAACTTCCATGCGCACGGCTATCGCAACCGCGTCAGATGGACGCAGAGAGATGCGGGTCGATTTTTCTCCCTGGAGGAGATCAATCTCTGCGAAAAACGTGCCGCTCTCGAGAGCCACAATCGCTATGCGGGTGACCTCAATGTCGAGATTCTCGAAGAAGGCACCGAACAGATCGTGTGTGAGTGGTCGTGCTGGCTTCTGGCCTGACATCTCGACATGGATAGCGGCTGCCTCGGCCCGCCCAATGTAGATCGGCAGAACGCGACGCTCACCGCTGCGTTCCCGCAGCAACAGAACCGGAGCGCTCGCAGGCATCTCGACCCTCACGCCAACAATATCTACATCGATCACATTCGCACCCTACAGCCAACAGCTCCGCGTGCGGTGGCTGCCTAGGAGCCGTCTGTGTGGTCTCGCAGGGCCTCGCGGAGCATCGCAGCATGCAAGGCCTCGCCGAGCCTGGCCATCTCAACAAGGATCTCGCGCGCCTCTCGCCTCGAACTTGAGTTACGTTGCTTGATGAAGGGCATGATGACCTGTTCAAAGACACCCGCCTCACGCTCAGCAGCGGACTTGTACATGCGCAGGTGGCGAGCCTCAATGCCGTGACGAAGGAACGCTCCTGCGATACGGCCAACGACAAGCGCCTCGCCTTCGTAGTAGACGGCTGGCCCGATCTTGTGTGTCTTGAGCAAACCGTAGCGTTCGAGGTCGGCGAGTTCAGCGGGACTGAGTCCGGTGGCTTTGGCGAGCTCATCGAGCGTCATACTCATCGAACTGACCCCGACGGCAAGAGGTCCGATCCCGGTCTCATGCTGTGCAGGAGGAGCAACATCCTCGGGTGTCTGAGCTTGCTCCGCGGCCGTACCTTCAGGCTCAAGTACCCGTCGAGCTGCTCCCATCATCACGTCGTGTATAGCCGGATCCAGCACGTCGGTTGACTCAGATTCCTTTGCATTGACGGCCGCACCAGAGACAGCATCCACGGGGGATGCTTGCTCGCCGGCGTCATCGTCAGGCAGGACTTCCTCGACCAGCGGACTGGTAGGCACAGACACCTCCAGATCCTCGAACAGGGTGGCATCGGCCTCGGCGTCGAACTCTCCGGCATCCAGATGCTGCTTAATTACTTTCAGCGGCAGGAAACGGTCTCGCTGCTGAGCGAGAATCCAACGCAGTCGCTGTACGTCCTGAGCGAAGAATCGTCTGTAGCCGGACGGGGTACGCTCCGGCTCGATGAGTCCCTGGCTCTCCAGGAAACGGATCTTCGAAATGGTGACGTCGGGAAAGTCCACCTGCACGAGAACGAGAACTTCCCCGATGGACAGATGTGTCTGCC
>CAYUOD010000327.1:0-3815 GCA_964446225.1 uncultured Acidimicrobiales bacterium
CTCTGTGCCAGCGTCATCGCAACCTTCATGAACAGACTGAGAACTCAGTGGTCGTGGTCACCTGATCAGCGACCTGGTCGGTGGTCGTGGTCGGCAGCGGGGTGTGCGTCGGCAGATTCTCGTCTCTCAGCTCGAAGTCAGAACGAATTGAGGTGTCTTCGTGGAGCACCAGCAGAACCTGATCGTCATCGAGTGTCTCATCAGCGACGAAGTCAATATCTCCGTCGATGTAGCCGGCCACCAGCAGCGCCTGAAGTGAAGCGTCGCGCCCAAAGACAATTGTGGTGTCCTCAAACTCGCTGCCGCGGTAGGCAGCTGGATCAAAGCCCATATCGTTGAGGTCTTCGACCGCATCCTCGGAGCCGCCCTGTAGTGACAAGTTCACGCGCTTCGGGAGGAGCTGATCCGGCTCAAAGCCTCGGAATATGTCGAGCGTCAGTTCGTTCTGCTCGCTCACAGTCAAATCCAGCGCCTCAAGCTGCGCTCCCCTGAACTCGCCCACGATGGGAAACGTCTCCAGTGTGAGCGTGCGCAACTCGTCGCCTTGCAGCGATGCGAACCGGCGGGACAGGTCAATCATGTCCTCGATCGTAAGACTCTGGTCAATCGTGACATTGTCTATCGCTTTAAGAGCGATCGAGTGGAGCTGGGTGATATCTCGAACCTCAGCAGTCTGATCAACAAGCAGCCGCAGGAACTCCTGCTGGCGCGCAATGCGCCCAATGTCCGAGGTCGGATCGATCGACCAGAGCCCGTTGGCGTCCTGTTCTGCGTATTCCCTGCTTCGCACAAACGCCAGAGCCTGGGACCCGTTGAGTATCTGATCTCCTGCGGCTTCGATACTCAGCCCCGTCTTCACATCTCTGGCTGGCCTGGGGAAACACACGTTCACCCCATCCACGAGGTCAACCAGACCCTTAAAGCCGGCCCAGTTCATCACGATCATGTTGTTCACAGGGACATCAAGAGCGTCCCGGAAGGTGTTCAGCAGACGAGTATTGCGCTCGTCGTCGGTGTCATTCTGAAATGCATAAGCGGAGTTGATCTTCAAGGAATAGTCGACACCGTCAAGGGGCACCCAGAGATCACGAGGTACTGAGAGCAGCGAGATCCGATTGAGCTGCGGATCGACTCTCAGCAGCATCAGGACGTCGGCAAGAGATTGCGCCTCGCGAGAAGTCAGAATCGGATCATCGGGATCGATCCCCTCAGAGTCATCGGTACCGACGATGAGAATATTTCTCGCTGGTCCGGCAGGACCTAGCGGGGGGAACGTTTCGAGTGATACTCCGTCGTCCGCCCCACCTGGCACAACGACTGCGATATCAGCAGATTCATCGTCCCCCTGCGCATCAAGTGGGACCGTGACCCGGTCAATGCGGTTCAGCAAGAATGCGCCATAACCCGAGCCTGCGGCGGTGAGAACCGACAGTGCAACTCCCATCCAAAGCACCGCGATAAGGGTGCGTTGACCCGCGCTGCGGTGGGTTCTGGAACGGGAGGGCATCGCAGAGAAGATATCAGCCAGATGCACGCCAAGGGAGTCGCTCGCCGACTTCGATCAGGCGACTACCAGCAGCGACCTCAAGGCGTTGAGCCGAGTCCTGCGAGCGGCCCAGCGCAGCGAGGGCCCTATCCCCCACCGAGCCGTGCACGATGACGTGCGATGCCCAGAGTCGGTGCGTATCGCACCACTCGTCAACTGATGCCCCGATGTAACGCACAGTTGGAGGCAGATCCTCCGGAACTGCCGGGCAAATGAGGTCAATGGCAACATCCAGGGGCTGTTCAGAGGCACCAGCGAAAAAGCCCTGCACAGCGCTGCTCACTACCACGACCCGGACACCCCGGTGCCAGTCCTGGGCATGCGTCAGCCGGTGAGGCCGCAACTCGAAATCCGTGAGCGCGGGCCGCCCTTTCAGCTCCTCGACCCAACGCTGCGCGAAAGTCTGTCGGTTGTGGTCCATGAGACCAGCCGCACTGCCGCCGAAGCTCGCCTCGCGCACATGCGTAACCCGAACTGACGGCACCAGATAGGTGTGTAGCCCCCGTTCGCGCAGAGCAAATGCCAATTCCACATCCTCGAAGTAGCCAATTCCATAGGTCGGATGGAAGCCCCCTGCCGCCTCGAACGCATCTGCCCGAATGAGCAGGCAGGCGGCCGACGCATAGTCCACGATCTGCTCACAGAGATACTCGCCGGCCATAGCTGCGGTCCCTCGCCCCAGAGCGACCGTCTCCGCGCTTGGCCCGACGAACGAACCCACCTCCTGCAAGGTGCCGTCCGGGTCGACGAGCATGGGCACGACGGCGCCGACCTGCTCGTTAGCCAGGGGGCGCAGCATGCCAGAGGCCCAACCGGACGGCAGCACCACGTCACTGTTCAGAAAAAGAAGGAACTCGCCATTCGCAACCAGGGCCGCCTGATTCACGGCCTGGCCGTACCCGACGTTGCGCTCATTGACGATGACACGATCCACCCAGTCAGGAATCGCAGGAGCGGACTCGGCTGCCGGATTCACCACCACGATGAGTTCAAAGTCGTCTGGCGCGCTGGCGCGAACACTTGCGAGAAGGTCCGCGAACTCGGGCGTCGGGCCGTACAGCACAACGATGGCCGAAATCATCGCCTGCGCCACCATCGTGTGGAGTCTGGCCCCGCGACCGGAGGTGTCTGAGTCGCAAGTTCATTGAAGACCGCCAGGTCTGCGGCCTCGAGTTGGAGCCGTGCAGTATTCAGACTCGAGACTCCGCTCGCTAGGTCTGAGTCGGGCAGATGCTCACTGAAGCGGAGCTCAACGTCTGCCCAGTTACTCTCACTGGCTGTGAGACGCAGAGCGTCAAGCACCTCATCGCCCGTACTTACAGAACTCGCAGCAAGAGCAAGCGCTATCTTGTCGAGTGGCCCCACACACGCTGGAACTCCCCAGGGTTCGCCGGATGTCGCCTGCCCCTGATGCTCTTCGATGAACTGCAGGCCCGCCGCACCAAGCGCGAACTCACCCGGTGGAATCCATTGCATTGAGCGCATAAACGCCAGGCGCTGATCGCGGAGCTCCGAGGACACGACACGGCCCGCCACCGACCACAGGGCCTGACAGTCAGACCGCTGCAACGCCGCAGACGAGCAAGCGGTGGCGTCAGTCCACACAACCCGGTAGCCCTTCGCTGAGGCGTAGGTCGAGACCAGGAATCGAGAGACATCACAAGCCAAGAAGTGAAACTCTCTACGTCGAGGCACCATGCCCTCAGGCGACTCCAGCAGTTCTCATGAACCGCTGGAGTGCGTCCCGGTAGTCACGAGGTGCTGGGAGACCCGCCGCACTCGCAGCAATCCCATCGAGGCGCGAGTTCGCCGGACGCGGAGCTGGACGCGGGGGTTCGAGTTCGCTGGTCAGTATCGGAGAGACAAGTGACGGATCGTGGCCCGCCAGCCCGACGATGTCGCGCACGAACTCGTACCACGAGGCGCTGCCCTCGTTCGTCACGTGCAGCACGCCGGGCACGCGCTGGCGAGCAACAAACACGAGCGACTCAGCTAGATCGGTGGCGTAGGTCGGACTGCCAACCTGATCTGTCACAAACTTCATTGCAAGGCCCTGCTCGGCTCGGGCAAGCACCGTCCTGACAATGTTTGGCCCATTGTCCCCGTACAGCCATGCTGTGCGCACGACGGCCTGGGAGGTGGGCACCTCCAACTCTCCGCCGCGCTTCGACAGCCCATAAACGGACTGCGGATTAGGCGTATCCCACTCGTTGTAGGGCGCTGCCTTCGTGCCGTCAAAGACGTAGTCCGTAGATACCTGACAGAGAAA
>CAYUOD010000328.1:0-3811 GCA_964446225.1 uncultured Acidimicrobiales bacterium
ATCCAGAGAATCTCCTCCTGACGCCGCACGCGCCGATGGTTATCGCCATAGCCACCAGGCCGCTCGCAGATCGCGAACTGGTCTTTCATGACCCAAGCGAAATTGCGAGGAACAATGCCCTCGGCCCATTTTCCGCGCATACGTGAGATAAGGATTGGAGGCTCCTGAGATCGGTAACTTGGCATCTGCACAGCCAAGATCGACGGAATGTTACAACACCCAGAGCCGACTCAACGAGCCAGACTACAGATTTCCATCATATTTAGGAATCTGTGCCCTCAGTCCGGAAAGCCCGAATATCTGGCAAATTTCTGTACTGCTCGGCAACATCAAGCCCGTAGCCCACAACCCAGCCCGGGGGCAGCTCCACGCCGACGTACCGAAATCGTTTGTTGATCTCGGTATTCTCAGCGCGAACGAGCAGTGCACACACCTCAAAGCTCGCCGGACTCCGAGCCCCAAGCGTCTCTCGCAGGTAAGCCTGGGTAAGGCCACTGTCCACGATGTCCTCCACGAGGATCACATGGCGGCCAGCCATATCCACATCAAGATCCTTGATGATTCGCACGACGCCGGAGGTTTCGGTTGAGTCGCCATAACTGGAGACCGCCATGAAGTCCATCTGCACATCCAGGTCGATGGCTCGCACAAGGTCGGCCATAAAGATGAATGCGCCCTTGAGCACAGCTATCAGCAGTGGCCGCTTGCCCGCGTAGTCTCGTGCAATCTCGGCGCCGAGCTCAGCAACTCTGGTTTGGAGCTGCTCCTGGCTTACGAGTACCTCACCGAGCGCTGGATCGTTCTCAAACATCGTCACTCCGCAACCCTAGATCGCCTTCAGGTGGCGATTCCATGATGAGGCGCCCCTTGGACCTCCTCACAATCCGACCCCCGACGACCTGCGTCGCCTTCGTCTCACCGCGAACCACCGCCAGAACACGATCGACGCTCGCGGCATCCGTCGGCGAGGAGGTTCGCAGCCAACGATAGATACTGCGCTGTTGCAGAGCAGGGGGCTGGACTCGAAGAGTCTGAACGTCGCAAGGGTCCAGCTTGTCTGCAAGTTCGTCAAGGTACGCCTTCTCGCTGGCAAACATCGTCGACTGGCGACTGATGAGTGCAGCGATATCCCGGTCGGCGATCTCTGACATCAGGGGCAGGAGCTCGTAGCGAACCCGGTTGCGTCGAAAACTCTTGTCCTGGTTGGACGGATCCTGCACAACGTCAACACCCCGGGCGGTGCATAGCTGCTCAGTCTCGGCCCTCCGGATGGACAGCAACGGCCGGTGGACCTGCTGGCGACGGCTCGGGTCGGGGCCCGGACCACACACTGACATACCACTAAGACCATCCAGCCCCGCGCCTCGGAGCAACGCCAGCAACACTGTTTCGGCCTGATCCTCGACGGTGTGGGCAACAGAGATCTCATCGGGAAAGGCTTCGTAGCGGGCGAGTCTGGCGCGCTCCTCAAGATTGGGCCCCGGTGCAACGTCAACTCCGCAGAGTTGGAAATCGGCGCCAAAGCTCGACGCGAGGTTACGAACCTGCTCGGCCTCCAGGCCGGAGCTCGGCCGTAGACCATGATCGACATGTACGACCGTCAGCGAGAGACCCGTGTCTGCAGCCAGTATCAGCATCGCAACCGAATCGGCTCCTCCTGACACGCCCAGATTCAGGTGCCCCTGCTGGCTGTTGAAGTGGCAACGGCTCGCCAACTCCACGGTGGCGCTCAGACCTGAACGGCCAACGAGGGCTCTACGACACGCTCGAGCCACAATCCGGGCTCTCTGATCTCGTCCATGCTCGGCAGGTTCTCGGCCGCGGCCCAGGCGTGGTCCAGTACACGTGTGCCGTGCACTTCTTCTACTGCCTCAATGAACGCCTCACCCTGGATGTACTGGGCCATCTTGGCCTCCATACCGATGAGTTTCTGAAAGATTCGGGCGGTGGGATTGGGGTTCTTCCGTCGCTCGTGCAGCACACGGTGGAACCGCTCGCCCCCGGGAATGAGGTCCTCAGAGGCCCGATTCATGATGATGTCCCCGTGGCCCTCCAACAAACTCATGAGTCCGGCAATCTGGTCCATGACCCCACGCTGCTCATCGGTGGCAAACAGAGCTGCTAGGCCGCCGTCCTCGAGGGCATTGGTGCCATCTGAACGCGAAACGCGTACCCGCTTGAGCGCCCGCATCACTCTCTCAGGATCGGGGTCCAGCGAGTCCATGGTCTGCTTTACGAGCGACAGGAAGTGATCGCGCATCCACGGCACCCCAGTGAACTGGGCTCTGTGCGTGACCTCATGCACGGCAAGCCAAAGTCGAAACTCGCGCGGCGGGAAATCATGGCGCTTCTCGAGGGCCAGCACATTCGGGCCCACGTAGTAGACGATGTCCTGATCCTCAGGCTTCTCATCCTCGATGACAAGCAGGTCGTACTGTCCCAGAACCCGCTTGGACATCCAGCCCAGAACCGTGCCGAGTTCCAGACCCGTGACCCGGCGCGTGAAGTTGCCATCACTGCCGATCTTGTCAAACAGCGGACCAAGCAGACGTTCGAAGGCCCGCGTATTGACGCCGACCCATTCAGCTCTGTCAATGACCCTGGCCCGGGCCTTGCCCTTGAGCGGCGTGAGGCCCGTGTACTCGGTTACGAGCTCTTCAGCCTGAGCGGTGAACTCCTGAAAGTCCGCGTCGAGAGATGACGCGAGGTAAGACTGCGAGTAGGGCTCTTCGCCGCTTACTCGAGCGGCGGTGCGATGGGCTAGTTCCCAATCAACTGGCATGCTCACGTGGGTGCTCGCGGTCTACTTCCGCGGCGGATACTTGGGGGCGACCACTTTCACGTAGTAACCAGCACCCACCCCGACGGTGGCAAGCACCGCGCCGAGGAACAGGGGGAAGGCCAACCATGCGTGCCAGATTATGTTCCCAAGAATTCCCATGCCTGCCATGGTAGGCCATCAGGTGTCGTCGTTTGGCACCGCGGTGGGTGCCGGATCCTGATTCAGCATCGCCAGGATGCGCGCCTTGAGTTGGCTGGGCGCTTCCTCCTGACAGCAGTGAGCGACAACCTGACGGAGGTCCTCCTCAAAGTCATATGCCTCAAAGCAGTGCATGCAGGTGTCAAGGTGTCCCCTGATCTGGCTCTTGCGCCCAGGGGTTAGTGCGCCGTCGAGGTAGCCGTACAGTTCGGTGAGCGCCTTCTCACAGTCCAGTTCATGTGTGGATTCAGTCATTGGCCGTAACCTCAGGGACCGCGGCGACAAGCCTGCGCTGCTGTGCAAAATCGTACAGACTTTTCTGCAAAGACCGACGTCCTCTGTGTAATCGGCTCATCACGGTGCCCACCGGTATTTCGAGAATATCGCTGATTTCGGCATAGGAAAATCCTTCTACATCAGCAAGCAGTACCGCCATCCGGTAGTGGTCCGGCAAGTCCTCGACGGCCTTGGTCACCTCTGCCTCGCTGAACAGATCCAGGAGTTCCTCTTCGGCACTTCGTCCTACGATCGCAGGGTCCCGGGCCGAAATTCGTCGATACAGCAGCAGATCGTCTTCACCCTCGACGGGGGTCTCCACGGGCCGGCGCTTGGCCTTGCGGTAGTTGTTGATGTAGCTATTCGTAAGAATGCGGTACAGCCAGGCCTTGAGGTTCGTGCCCTCTTCAAATCGCTCGAAAGCTTTGAAGGCCTTGAGGTAGGTGTCCTGCACCAGATCCTCGGCATCCGCTGGGTTGCGCGTCATGCGGAGCGCGGCGCCGTAGAGCGAGCCCATGAGGGGCGTAGTGAGCTCGGTGAATCGCGCCGGATCTG
>CAYUOD010000329.1:0-3807 GCA_964446225.1 uncultured Acidimicrobiales bacterium
GAACTTCTCGCGCTTATGGGCACTCTCGTGGATGTTGCCTTCTGCATGAAAGATGCGCACGGTCGCTATCTCGATGCCAATGATGCCTTTGTGCGGCGCTGGGGGCGCTCGAAACGGGCTGTGCTCGGGCGACAACCCAGAGACATATTTCCCGAGGGTTTCGCGACGGTGCTTGAAGCCCAGGATCGCCACGTGCTCGGCAGTGGTGAAGCGCTGAGAGACGAACTTGAGATCATCGTGCAGGCTGATCAGTCTCTTGGCTGGTACCTCACGACCAAATTGCCGGTCTTGGACGACTCGGGGGCAGTCGTTGGTCTCGTGAGTCTGTCCCGAGATTTGGTTGTGCCTGAGAGCAGTGACCCCGAGCTCGGCGGGCTGGCTCAGGCAGTGGACATCATCCACGAGCGTTTCGCGGAACGTCTCACCATCGCACAACTCGCCGACGCTTCGGGTTATGGATCCGCACGATTCAGAAAGCGAATGAAGCAGGTTTTTGGGATTACGCCGTCCCAGTATTTGCTGCGTGTAAGGGTTGAGGCCGCGGCTGCACTACTGGTCAGCACTGACATGGCGGTCTCAGAGATAGCCGCCCGCTGTGGTTTCTATGACCAGGCCGCGCTAACTCACCAGTTCTCCAGGCTCACCGGCGAGACGCCGTCGCACTTCCGGGCGACGGATCGCACACACAGTCGCTGAGGTCGAGCGGTAGATTTGTCGGATGAGCTCGTCGCAGATCTTGATGCATCCCGAGGCCTATGAGCGGATCAGGGGTGTCATCGCTGTCGACGATCTCGCAGTAGAGGTTGTCCACTGGAATCTGGACGGATTCTTTGACACAAACGGCGATCCGCTTGCATCCGCTCGGCCGCGTGCCGTCTGGTTGAGTTTTGAGTTCTTCGCAGATGGCATCTGGCGGGAGTTACTCGAGGCGGTAGGCGATATGGAGTCTGTCGAGTGGCTCCAAACGGCATCCGCTGGCTACGACAGTCCTGCCTATCAACGGATACTCGACAACGGAGTGCGTCTCGCGAACAGCAACGCTCAGGCGACGGCCATCTCTGAGTATGTACTGGGCAACGTGCTTGGTATCTATCAGATTCAAGCCCAGCGCTATTCAGCCAGAGCTGCCAACAAGTGGAGCCGCCGACCAGCAAGGGAACTCTGTGGAGCGAAGTGGCTCATTGTTGGCTTTGGTTCGATCGGCCAACTGGTGGCCGACAGGGCATCAGCGTTCGGCTGTGAGGTCGTTGGCGTGAGGCGCAACGTAGAGACTCATGACTCGGCTCGAGTGGTGGGCGTCGACGCTATGTTCGACGAACTCGGCGTTGCGGACGTGGTCGTTCTGAGTACGCCTCTGACTGATGAGACACGTGACCTGGTTGACGCGAAGTTCCTCGGCGCAATGAAGCATGGTTCGGTTCTCGTGAACGTGGGACGGGGTGCCATCGTGGTCGACGAGGCGCTCTTGGCTGCCATTCGCCAAGGCACTCCTGGCCATGCAGTGCTCGACGTATTCCGCGAGGAGCCGCTTGGTAAGGACCATGCGTTCTGGAGCGAGCCCAATATCCATATCACTGCTCATGTCTCGGCTTGGGGTGATCGTCTCAGTGACCGCAGCACCGCGGAGTTCGAGGAGAACCTCAAGAGATTCTTGGCGGGCAAGGATCTCAACAAAGAGGTTGCCTCGCCGTCCACGCAGTAACGCCAGGGACTACGCGGGTCGTTGCGCTCTTACCGTGAGGAGCCGTATTCGGCGGCCGAGGTATGGGAAGTACTCGTCGGCTGCGCCGGCCTGCTTCACGATGAGGCCGTCACCGAGATGCTCGACGATTGAGTTCCAGGTTGTGAGGAGTTCCTGATCGACGCCAGGCTCTACTGCATCCGCGTCGAAGCTGCGCCATATGAGTGTGCCGCCCGGTGCGACGAGAGAGGCCACGTTGTCCAGGAGGTTCGGATAAATGTGTGCCTGAAGATGCAGGTAGCAGAGTGTGACGAGTTGGAATGGCTCCTCGGACACAAACTCTCTTCCGTCGACGCGCACGATAGTGATCGGCAACTGCCATTCAAGTGCCTGGTGGCGCACCGTCTCGGTGGCCCGTCTCGAGGTGTCAATTGCGGTCACCTCCCAGCCCTGGTCCGCGAGCCACAACGCGTCCGCGCCTGTGCCGCAACCAACGTCAAGGACCCGACCCAAAGAAAGCGTATTTGCGGTGTCAGCAAGATATCGATCTGGCTGTGTCCACGACTCGGTCATTGGCCGATCCTAGCGAGAATGTTCAGGCCCACAATCACGAGGAGCAGGGCTCTCTTGCCAGCGTCGGGCTCCTAAACAGTTTGTGGAATTTGTGTCGCTCGACTGGGTTACCATAGCGATTGCGAAGGACGTCGTGGAATGCCTCTACTGCGTCAGGCCATCGCCATTTATCCAATCATATTTGACCTGTTGTTCAATGTGGAGTGACATGACGGCCTTTCCATCTGACCTTGATATCGCCAACAAGGCGACGATTCGACCGCTTACCGACATAGCGGATATCGCTGGCATCCCTCACGAGTTTCTTGAGCTCTACGGCGAGGGCGCAGCGAAGATCAAACTTGAAGCTACCGAAGCGATGTCCGATCGCCCGCGGGCCAAGTATGTAGTGGTCTCCGCCATTACTCCCACGCCCCTTGGTGAAGGAAAGACGACGGTCACGGTCGGTCTTGGGCAGGGTTTCTCCCACATAAACAAGAACGCCATGATCGCAATCCGCCAGCCTTCGATGGGTCCTACTTTTGGTATCAAGGGCGGTGCCGCCGGCGGTGGCTACAGCCAGGTTGTGCCTATGGAGTTGCTCAACCTGCATTTGACCGGTGATATGCACGCCGTCACAGCTGCGCACAACATGTGTTCAGCGATGCTTGACGCGCACCTTTTCCACGGCAATGAACTTGGCCTCGATATT
This sequence comes from uncultured Acidimicrobiales bacterium, assembly GCA_964446225.1. Lineage (GTDB taxonomy): Bacteria > Actinomycetota > Acidimicrobiia > Acidimicrobiales > Poriferisodalaceae > CAYUOD01. The sequence goes on from CAYUOD010000329.1 coordinate 2,946, forward strand.
CACAACATCACCTGGCGTCGGGTGCTCGACATCAACGATCGCGCCCTTCGCAACACTGTCGTGGGCATGGGCGGACGGCTCGATGGCATACCGCGCGAGACAGGCTTCGATATCACGGCAGCGTCAGAGGTCATGGCTGCTCTTGCCTTGTGTACCGACTTGCAGGACCTGCGTGCGCGCCTTGGCCGCATCGTTGTTGGCTACACCAAGGACAAGACGCCCGTAACGGCCGAGGAACTGAAGGTTGCCGGCTCGATGGCGGTCATCTTGCGGGAGGCCGTGAAGCCGAACCTCATGCAGACCCTTGAGGGCACCCCTGCTTTGGTTCACACTGGTCCGTTCGGCAACATTGCCACCGGTAACTCTTCGATTGTGGCGGACCTCATAGGTATCCACAGCGGCGACTTCCTCATCACCGAGGCCGGCTTTGGTGCCGATATGGGTGCCGAACGTTTCTTCAACATCAAGTGCCGGAACTCGGGACTTGAGCCGGATGCCGCTGTGCTTGTAGCGACGGTTCGTGGCCTCAAGGCACACTCCGGTAATCACAAGATCGTTGCGGGTAAGCCGCTGCCGCCAGCCCTTCTTGAGGCCAACCCGGACGAGGTACATCTCGGTGGAGACAACCTCCGCAAGCAACTCGAGAACATGAAGCTGCACGGCGCGACACCGGTTGTTGCGATTAACGCCTTCCCAGACGACCACCAGGTTGACCTCGACGCGATCGCTGAGATTGCGGCTGAGTACGGGGCACGCTCTGCGCTCACCACCAACTTCGCTGACGGTGGCAAGGGGGCGGCTGAGTTGGCCGAGGCAGTCGCTGAGGCCACAGAAGAGCCAAGCGAGTTCAAGCTCCTCTACC
>CAYUOD010000330.1:0-1651 GCA_964446225.1 uncultured Acidimicrobiales bacterium
TCCCCCAGCATTGCGTACGAGGTCCAGCAGCTTCTCAGCCGACGGGCCCTCGCCCCACCTCGAACCAGCAGTGGACAGCGACACACGCTGGTTTGAGAGCGTCGCCTTTGTGAGTCGCCAACCATCGCCCTCGTCGCCAATTCGCAGACTCTCGTGCAGGCGCACATCGTCGAAGAAGACCTGGTTGAACGAATGAGCTGAAGTCATATCGATGATCGGCGACATTGTCAGACCTGGGGTGTCCATCGGGCAAATGAAATAGGAGATGCCACGGTGCTTAGGCACATCCGGGTCGGTGCGCACGATGAGTATGCCCATGTCTGCGCCGTGTGCACCGCTCGACCAGATCTTCGAGCCGTTGATGACGTACTCGTCGCCGTCCTTCACTGCCCGAGTAGCAAGGGAGGCCAGATCAGATCCGGCGTCCGGCTCGCTGAACAGCTGACACCAGATCTCCTCGTGATTGAAGATCTTCGGCAGGAAACGTCGCTTCTGTTCGTCGGTCCCTGCCATGAGGATCGTCGGCGCGGCCCAGCCCACACCAATGGCGTTGCTGCCAGCACCCTCACCGTTCTTTGTGAACTTCACGGCCTCAAGCTCTTGAGAGATGATGATCTGATGAATGGGATCTGCGTCCAGGCCCCACGGCTTGGGCAAGTGCGGCACAACATATCCTGCGTCCGCGGCCTGCTGCTGTGTCGGGTCAGGGTGTTCTGCGAGCCACTCGCGAACGGCCACACGCCGAGGATCATCCTGGGCCGGAAAGTCAAAATCCATGCCTACTTCAACTCGCTGTCTGGGACCCATGCGGCTGGTCGCTTCTCAAGATAAGCCGTCATGCCCTCCGCTGCCTCGGCACTACGGAATCGCTCGGCCGACATCTTCGCAGTGAAGACAAATGCGTCAACGGTTTTCATGTGTGGAACTTCGAGCAGCAAGCGTTTCGTAGCGGCGAGTGCTTCAGGCCCACCAGCCAGCAAGTCGTTCACTACCGCGTCGATGGCGTCATCAAGGTTCTCAGCTGGTACCGCGGCATTAATGAGACCAAGGCGGGCCGCCTCTGGAGCGAGGAATCGGTTGCCCCTCAGCATTGCCTCACGCGCGTCGGCGGTGCGCATCTTGGGCAAACACAGGACTGAGATCATCGCCGGGGCCACGCCGATGCGCACCTCAGTGAATCCGAACTTGGCGTCGTCCCTCGCAATCGAAATGTCCATCGCAGCGGCAAGACCAAGTCCACCGGCAACACAGTGGCCATCGAGGCGCCCAACGTAGGGCTTGGCTGAACGGGCGAACCGGGCAAAGAAGTCGTCTGGTGCAACCGCAGCGCCGCTCTGTGAGGATGCTGTCTTACCGGTCCGCTCTTTCAGGTTCGCACCGGCACAGAAGACCGTTCCGCTGTTCGTCAAGACAATGACGCGCACGCCTGGGTCCGCTTCAGCCTCATCCAGAATCCCGGTGAGCTCTGTCATAAGCTGGGCGCTGAGCGCGTTGCGATTCTGCTCGTCGCCAAGAGTCACTGTGAGGACTCCGCCGGACTGGGCTGCGGTCACAAGGCTCATGGGTTCCTCCGAAGTCCGTCGAGCACGACCTCGACCATTGCATCCGCTGCGATCTTGGGCGAAGTGCGCAGCTGCGCCATCACCTCGGG
>CAYUOD010000330.1:1751-3791 GCA_964446225.1 uncultured Acidimicrobiales bacterium
CCATTGCATCCGCTGCGATCTTGGGCGAAGTGCGCAGCTGCGCCATCACCTCGGGCCTGGCGAAGTCGCGGCCCAGCCCGGCAATCATCCTGGACACTGCAGCTGTGTCGACATCTTCAATCTCGCCCCTCTCGACGGCGATGTCCAACAGGCAGCGGGTGATATCTACCAGGTAGTTGGAATGGTCCTCATTGAGCTGTCGGCCCGCGGCAATCTGGGCCATGTCTGTTGCGAACTGCTTGTTCGTGTTGCTCACAGCCACAGTCGCCGCCGCCAGGTAGGCAGTGACTGCTTCGAGCGGGGACATCTGTGTGGCAATGGCCGAGTGCGCGGACCTTCCGATGGTCCGCAGGTTCCGGTCGACAACCATCATCACCAGCTGGTCACGACTTGGTGCGAGCCCGTAGAGACTGCTCAATGAACAGTTCAGCCTCGAGGCCAGATCGGCCATCGTGAGGTCGGCGAAACCGGTGCTGAATATCTCGCCAAGTTGACTGAGGATCTCGCGTTGTCTCGGGGTGAGCGCGTCTTCCTGCGCCCGACTGAGCACGGGGGCTGGCGCGGGAACTGCACGCAGCCGCTCGTTGATTTCGATGGTGGACGTGGCGGTCATGTGTCGAGCAGTTCCATGGGGATATCTACCTCTCGGGCACGCAACCACTCACCGAGGCTCTTGGCCTGGGCGTCCTGGCGGGTGGATGCAGCGACGCCCTCTTGCAGGATGCCGTGGATGACGAAGTTGAGCGACCAGATGTTGGGCAGTGGGTGCCGGTCGATCGGCAAGGGCGCTGCTTCTGGCAGGAGGTCACGCAGACGCTCGATGGTGAGAAACTCGTCCAACCAAACGAACGCCTCTGCGCTGCGGGCGAACACGCCCAGATTGGCGTTCCCACCCTTGTCGCCTGACCGGCTTCCGATGATGCTGCCGAGCGGCACCCGGACGGTGTCTCCCGCGGAAGACAAAGATAGATCTGGCAATGGCAGGTCAGGCGCAGACGCAACCACCTCGGGACGGTGGCCTGGAACACGCGACTCGACGACTCTACGCTCACCATCGACGGTCACCATCTGAGGGACCAGCTCGGCTGGCACCAGCGAGGGACGGTACACGCCGAACGCCTTTGGTCGTCCGCCGCCGAGCCCAAACATGCCGGGGATTGTCGCAAGGGCGAGTTCATTCACAGCACTCTGCAGTGGACGCCCCAGCATCGACTCATCGCTGTGCTTCACCGTCAGCCGCCAGGACGCGACCGCCTCTTCGTTAGATGCCGGATCAGACTTGTCGGTGCGAACTACCGCACTCGTCACGTCGTCGAAGTCCTCAGGCTTGTATTTGCACGCCGCCCAGAAAGCGGCCTCGACGAGCTCGCCCTTCGCCTCGATGTCCAGACCGGTCAACGCGACCGAAACATCACTGCGGAAGCCACCAAGCTCGTTCATCGCCACCTTGAGTGTCTCGGGAGGCGGCTCGCCTTGAGTCTCGGAGATAAGGACACGATCGCGTGCCTGCTGCGTGAGGCGGATGGTGTCGAAGCGGGCGTTGACGTCGGGTCCGAGGTAGCTCGGGCCTGCGATTTCGTAGAGCAGCTGTGAAGTGATCGTGCCGACGCTGACCTCGCCGCCGGTGCCGTCGTGTTTGCCGATGACGCATGAGCCATCGGCGGCGATCTCGGCCCATGGGAAGCCGGTGTGGGTGAGGCCCTCCAGCTCTGTGAAAAACGAATAGTTGCCGCCTGTTGCCTGAGTGCCGCACTCAATGACGTGGCCGGCAACGACCGCACCGGCGAGCGCGTCCCAGTCGTCGCGTTGCCATCCGTGATGCCATGCCGCCGGTCCACAGACCACTGCTGCGTCGGTTACACGTCCGGTGATGACGATGTCAGCTCCGCGGTTCAGGGCGTCGACGATCCCCCAGCATCCGAGATACGCATTCGCGCTGATGAAACGGGAAGTGTCTCCCACCGCTTCACCTGTCTCGAAATGCTCGAGTGAGACGCCCGCCGCTTTGAGTTCATCGAGACGCGGCAGCAGGTTGTCGCC
>CAYUOD010000331.1:0-3780 GCA_964446225.1 uncultured Acidimicrobiales bacterium
CCCGGAATGTGTCCCGTTACGATACCACCTGCGTCGACCGCTGCGGGCATGGCTTCAGGCCCGTTACAGACAGAACTGATGCTCTGCGTGAGCTCTGCTCACGCTCCCTCCAGGAAGTCCCTCAGCTTTTGTGAGCGTTGGGGCTGCCTGAGCTTTTGCAGAGTCTTGGCCTCGATCTGACGGATGCGTTCCCGGGTGACGCCGAACTCCTTACCAACCTCTTCAAGGGTGCGCGCTTCACTGTTGCCAAGCCCGAACCGCAGACGCATGACTTGGCGCTCACGCTCGTTGAGTTCGTCCAAGGCCTGCATCAACACCTCGTCCAGACTCTTCTTGGCTGCGACTTCGGCAGGAGCATCAACACGCTCATCCTGGATGAAGTCTCCGAGGAAGGTATCCGATTCTTCTCCGACAGGCGAGTCCAGCGAGAGCGTGTCAAGGGCGATCTGTTGGATCTCGCGCACGCGCTCCGGCGTCAGGTCCGCTCGATCCGCGATCTCATGCACGGACGGCTCACGTTCAAGGTCCTGGGTCAGTTGCCGCTGAATCCTCATCACCTTGTTCATCGCTTCGACCATGTGCACCGGCAGCCGTATTGTGCGCGCCTGGTCCGCAATCGATCGTGAGATGGCCTGGCGAATCCACCAGGTTGCATAGGTCGAGAACTTGAATCCCTTGCGATAGTCAAACTTCTCGACGGCTCGCATGAGTCCCAGGTTGCCCTCCTGGATGAGGTCCAGGAGTTGCATGCCGCGACCCACATGACGTTTAGCGATCGAGACAACGAGCCGAAGATTTGCCTGAGTGAGTTGATCTCGCGCCGCCTCACCATCCTGCATCAGCGCGTCAAAGGCCTCAATGCGCGGGTCGTCTGGAATCTTGGGGGCAGCGTGTGCCATAAGGTCAGCAAGTTCTTCAGCCGCCTGGGTACCCGCTTCAATGCGCTTCGCGAGTGAAACCTCGTCCGCGGCGGTGAGAAGAGGGACCCGCCCGATCTCTTTCAGATACGTGTGGACCGGATCCAGGCTTCCTGACTCGCGTGTTCCCCTGGTACTCACGCTGCGAGCTCCTGTTGTGGGAGCCACTCAAGGAGATCTTTCAACGCTTGCTGTCTTTCTTCAAGAGGCAATCCCTCATCCCCCATCTGGGCAATCCTTGCCTGCAGCCACTGAAGCAGTGGGCGATACTCATCCAATTCGTCGTTGCGCACAGCGATGTCACGGTACTCGCGCTCGAAGCGACGTGCTGTCTGAGATGCTAACAAGCGCAGCACGTCGTCCACCTCTGCTGTTGTTTCTTGCACACCAATACGGCGCAGAAGTTCCACCCCGACAGGGTCGGCCCGCTCGATCGCATCATGCAGTGACTGCGCCTCTTTGAGCGCGAGAAAGGCTGCCCGCTCTGCTTCGTCGATGAACATGACTTCACACATCCTGCCCTGGATCGCGTCGCGGTTATGTGCCAGCAACCGCAGACCTTCAAGTGCGGGGCCCTCGTGGCTGGCATCGATGTGGCGGGAAGCGGGCCTGATTTCAGGGGCGGGCGCTCCACTGAGCATCTCACGCAGCGTCTCCTCAGGAAGATGGCAAAAGCTCGCCACTTCCATGAGGTACTGATCTCGCACGAGTTGGCCAGGATGTTCTTTGACCACACTCAGAGCAGCCTGCGCGGTGCGCGCACGGCCTTCTGGCGAGGTGACATCGCCTGCTTCCAATGTACGCTTTACGCGAAATCCCAGGAACGGCTGCGCGTGATCCACTGCCGCGACGAGTAGGCCGGGATCTCGGGCCTGTAGTTCGGCGGGATCCATCCCAGCGGGTAGAGAAACCACGGAGACCTCGATTTCGTGCTGCTCCTCCCAGGCATAGACGCGACTTGCGGCCGCCTGCCCGGCGCTGTCTGCGTCGAAGGCCAGGACAATTCGAGTGGCGAACCGCCGCAAAAGGCGGATGTGGTCCTCGGTGAGCGCTGTTCCGCAGGTCGCGACCGCTTCACTCAGGCCAGCCTGATGGAACGCTATGACGTCGGTATAGCCCTCACACACGATGACGCGGCCCTGCTTGACCGCAGCGGTCTTGGCCTTGTGGAGCCCATAAAGAACACGCGACTTCGCATAGATGTCTGACTCGGCCGAGTTCTTGTACTTGGGACCCTCTGTGCCCGGCATCTTGCGCCCGCCAAAGCCAAGAGCTCGCCCCGACGCGTCAAAGATGGGAAACAGCACTCGCGATCGAAACGCATCGTTGAGGCCACCGCGCTTATTGCGGTAGCCCAGACCAGAGGCCACGAACACGTCGGCTGGCACGCCCAGACCGCGGGCGAGTGTGTCCCAGCCCTCGGGTGCCCAGCCGATACGGAACTCCCGGACAATGTCGGCCGAGTAACCCCGATCTCGCAGATAGCTGCGTGCCTCACCAGCGTCGCCACCGGTGAGCAGTCGCTGATGATAGAACTCGACTGCAGACTCGACTGCTTCGTGCAGCTTGGCCCGCTTGCGGCTGCGTTCGGATTCGCCGTCTGTGGCATAGGTGAGCACGATGCCGTTGATGGAGGCCAGTTGCTCGACGGCCTCAACAAAGCTCAGGTGCTCTATCTCGCGCACGAAAGTAATCGCGTCACCGCTCGCAGAGCAGCCGAAGCAGTAGTAGAAGCCCTCTTCCGCGTTCACTGAGAACGAGGGTGTCTTCTCGGAGTGAAAGGGGCAGAGTCCTGACCAGCGGCTTCCGACCTTGCGCAGAGACAGATGCTTGGAGATGAGGGCAACAAGATCCGTCGACTCCCGTACGCGCTGGATATCCGCCTCAGCAATCGACATTCAAGCCCTCCGCTGCCCAAACTACCAGCAGTGGGAGAATCCCATCGAAGCGCCCGTGACTAGGGAAGGCGCTCGGCGAGATAGTCCACGAGCCGATCAATCGACACACGGTCCTGGGCCATCGTGTCACGGTCTCTGACGGTCACTGCCCGGTCATCGAGCGTGTCGAAGTCCACGGTCACGCAGTACGGCGTACCAATTTCGTCCTGGCGCCGGTACCGGCGACCAATGGCCTGCGTCTCGTCGTACTCAACCATCCAGCGCGGCTGGAGAAGACCAAGCACCTCGTGCGCTGTTGGCACCAAGGTGTCCTTCTTCGAAAGTGGCAGGACAGCAACCTTGAACGGTGCGATTCGTGGATGCAGCCGCAGCACAGCGCGCTCTTCACCGTTGATTTCCTCGGTGTCGTATGCGGCCATGAGAAACGCCATCATCGCGCGAGTTGCACCAGCGGCTGGTTCGATGACATGGGGCACGTAGCGCTCACCTTTGGCCTGGTCGAAGAACTCCAGCTTCTCGCCTGACGCTTCAGCGTGCTGGCGCAGATCGTAGTCACCACGGTTGGCGATGCCCTCGAGCTCGCCCCAGCCCCAAGGGAACAGGAACTCCACATCGGCTGTCGCACTTGAGTAGTGGCTCAACTCGTCCGCATCGTGATCGCGCAGGCGAAGGAGGTCCTCTGAGATGCCGTGCTGTATGTACCAGTCGAAACGTTCTTTGCGCCAGTAGTCGTACCAGGTGTCTGCCTCGTCCGGTGGTACAAAAAATTCCATCTCCATCTGCTCGAACTCACGGGTTCTGAAGATGAAGTTGCCCGGTGTGATCTCGTTACGGAAGGATTTGCCGATCTGGGCGATGCCAAACGGCGGCTTCCTGCGGCTGGTGTTCAACACGTTCGCGAAGTTCACGAACATGCCCTGTGCCGTCTCAGGACGGAGGTATGCGTCGGCACCGGAGTCGGCAAC
>CAYUOD010000332.1:0-2129 GCA_964446225.1 uncultured Acidimicrobiales bacterium
TTATTGCATGGCCGTCGAAGTAGAAACAGAGCACTTCGCGGGTCCGTTTGATCTTCTGCTCCATCTCATTGTGCGCGAGGAGGTGGATCTGTACGAGATCTCGCTGGTGGATCTGGTCGACAGCTTCCTCGCGGAGTGGGACGCGATGACCCAGCGTACGGACGAGAACGGTGAGACATCGGTTGACCTGGAAGTCGGCACCGAGTTCTTGCTTATCGCGGCAACCCTCATCGAACTCAAGTCGCGTCGTTTGTTACCGAATCACGCTGCCGACGAACTGGAAGACGACTTTGGACTCTGGGAAGAGCGCGATCTGCTGCTTGCGAGACTCATCGAGTGTAAGACGTTTAAGAACGTGTCGGCAGACTTCGATGCAGCAATGGCCGTTGCGGCGCTTTCGTTTCCTCGCACGGCTGGCATTGATGAGCAGTTCCTCGAGTTGACGCCCGATCTGCTCGCCGGGGTGACCCCTGAGATGATGGCTGAGGCCTACGTACGCGGTGCCACCCCTCGACCCCAACCCAAGGTGGCGACCGACCACGTGGCCCCGATCCGGGCTCATGTGAGCGATGCCCTGCGATTCTTGGCGGTCGAGCTACCGTTGCGCAAGCGGGCGACGTTCCGTGAGCTGACCGAGGGTCTGACCGAGGTACTGGAGATCGTGGTGCGCTTTCTGGGTGTGCTTGAGCTGTTCAAAGAGGGGCACGTGGAGATAGAGCAGGCTGAGAGTTTCAGTGAGCTTGTGGTGGTGTGGAAGGGTGATGTTGACTCACTTGAAGAGATCTTGTCTGGAGCAGACAGCTATGACGGATAGTGCCGAATCGCCCGAGGGCGCGTCCGCTGAGGCGCGTGAGCTTCTGCGCTCGATCGAGGCGCTGCTGCTCGTGGCCGACGAGCCGATCGAGGCGTCGCTTGTGGCTGAGCTTCTGGACATCTCGGTGCCGCGGGTCGACGAGCTCTGCGCCGAGCTGACCTCGCTCTACTCACAGGACAATCGGGGCTTCGTCGTGTGTCGGGTAGCTGGCGGCTACCGGTTGCAGACCGCGGCGGATCTGGCCTCCCTGATCGAGCAGTACGTGCTCCACGGCAAGAAGGCGCGCATCTCAGCGGCTGCCATGGAAACGTTGTCGATCATCGCGTACAAGCAACCCATCTCCCGAGCTCAGCTCGCCTCAATTCGTGGCGTGCAGGTCGAGTCGGTGATGCGTACTTTGCAGCTTCGTGGACTGGTCGACGCCGTGGGGCAGGACGAGGGTCCGGGCCAGGCCATTCTATATGGCACCACATTGGCGTTCCTTGAGCAGCTCGGCATCGACTCGATTCATGATCTGCCACCGCTTATCGATTTCATGCCGGAGACAGATGTGGTGGAAACACTGGAACAAACCCTGCACGTCTCGACCTCGTGACAGACGGCATCCGGCTCCAGAAGGTACTTGCTCAGGGAGGCTTTGGGAGCAGGCGGGTCTGTGAGGACCTCATCGCGGAGGGGGCTGTCACCGTGAACGGTGAGACAGCTGTTCTCGGCCGACGAGTCGAGCCTGCAGACGACCAGATAGCGGTAAATGGTGTACAGATATCGGTCGCTCCGGGCCTGGTCTATTACCTGTTGAACAAGCCCACCGGAGTGGTTACGACCGCCGACGACCCTCAGGGGCGTCCAACGGTGATCGAGATGCTGCCCACGGATCCGCGGATTTTTAGCGTGGGAAGACTCGACATGGACACCGAGGGCCTGCTGCTGCTCACCAACGACGGTGCGCTCACCCAACGGTTGACACATCCGTCGTTCGGTGTCGAGAAGGAGTATCTCGCAGCCGTTGAGGGTCGCCCGACGCGCGAGTCACTTCGTCGACTGCGTCAGGGAATTGAACTGGATGACGGCGTCACGGCACCGGCCACCGTTGCAGAGCTTGCCCCGGGGCAACTGCGCATCGTGATCCATGAGGGTCGCAACCGGCAGGTGCGCCGAATGTGCGCTGCTGTTGGCCATCCCGTAACCCGCCTCGTGCGGGTTCGGATCGGTGCGCTGGCCGACCGTAACCTCAGGCCCGGAAAATGGAGAGAGCTCACCCTTGCTGAGCTGCGCAAACTGGAACGGAGCATCTCTGGAGGTTCTGACTCGTGAC
>CAYUOD010000332.1:2229-3768 GCA_964446225.1 uncultured Acidimicrobiales bacterium
CTTGCTGAGCTGCGCAAACTGGAACGGAGCATCTCTGGAGGTTCTGACTCGTGACGCGACGGGCAAATGTTGTAGGACTGGGACTCATCGGAGGCTCCGTGGCCTCTGCTCTGCGGGCCAAGGGTTGGCATGTCACAGGCTCTGACCGCGATCCGGCTCAGGAAATGCGTGCTCTTGAGTCCGGTGTGATATCCGCGGTAGGAACAGATTCAGAATCTGAGATCAGCTTCGTTGCGACGCCGGTGTCAGAGGTGGCAACCGAGGCGACTCGCCTATTAGCGGAGACGATCGGCGTCGTGACCGATACCGGTAGCGTGAAGTCCGGCATTGCCGACGCCGTGCAGAGTCCCCGCTTTGTGCCTGGACACCCGATGGCGGGCTCAGAGCTCATCGGCCTGGACGGAGCCGATCCACGACTTTTTGACGGGGCCGTGTGGGTGCTGACACCCCGCGACGGCACTCCGGACTCTTCGCTCGCCTTGGTGCGCAGTGTTGTGGCCTCGTTCGGTACGGATGTCGTCACGCTTGGGGCCCAGCGCCATGATTCGCTGGTCGCGGTCGTCTCACATGTACCGCACCTTGCCGCAGCGACGTTGATGTGGCTTGCCGACGAGAGATCTCACGGCAACGGTCCGATGTTGCGCCTCGCGGCCGGGGGCTTTCGTGACATGACCCGCATCGCGGCGGGCGATCCCGGGATCTGGCCTGATATCTGTTTGGACAATCGTGGTGCGATTCTTGAGGTGCTCGACGATCTTGGTTCGCGTATCAGCCACATCCGTTCGCTGGTTGACAACGAAGATCGTGAAGGACTGTTGGCCGTGTTGGGGCAAGCCCACTCAGCTCGGATGAATCTTCCAAACCGTGCTGAGCTGCCTGCGGAGCTGTGCGAGCTCCGCGTGCCGATTCCTGATCGTAAGGGCGAACTGGCGACGATCACCATGCTGGCGACCGACCTGAACGTCGACATCCTGGACATCGAGATCGCACATACGGCCGAAGGAACACGCGGTGTGCTGATCCTGGTCGTCGCCTCGCCGTCGGCACAACGCCTCCAGGAGGCACTCGCAGAACGCGGCTACCGTCCATCGGTGAGGGAGTTGGAATGACGATCTACACGGTTGCTGGCGGCGGCCCACTGCGTGGCAGCGTGCGCGTGCCGGGTGACAAGTCCATCTCGCATCGGGCCCTCATCCTCGCCGCGCTGGCGGCTGGCACCTCAGAGGTCGTGGGCCTCTCCGCCGGTCAGGACGTGCAGCACACGCTGCAGGCAATCCAGAGCCTCGGCGCACAGGTGGACGGCAACAGAATCACCGGCGGAAAGTTGCGTGAGCCCGAGGCCACAATTGAGGTGGGTAACTCTGGAACCGGTATTCGTTTGCTGGCAGGAGTGTGTGCGGCACAACCGTTTCTCTCTGTGCTGCAGGGGGATGCGTCGATTGCCCAGCGCCCGATGGGCAGGATCGCATTGCCGCTCAGGCTGATGGGCGCCCACATTGACGGGCGCGAAGACGGCAAGTATCCGCCGCTGGTGATCAG
>CAYUOD010000333.1:0-3764 GCA_964446225.1 uncultured Acidimicrobiales bacterium
TCTGCCACAACGCGTGGTCTTCTCGACCAGGTCACCTCAGACTACGTAGCGGCGAACACACCGTTGACTCCGACGATCGAGGGACGCATCACCTGTGTAGATGCCAACCCGCTTTCGGGAGACGATTGTCCGGTACCACTGCCCTAGGGCTTGTACCTATAGCTAGATAATGCAAGGAGCCGGGGGGGTCATGCCTCCCCGGCGCCTCTTGCGTTTTGGCCTCTTGGCTAGACCTTCGCAGGTTCTCTGCTGGACTCTGAGGGTTGGCCCTTGGTGGCTCGTACACGCTTTCGTCGTCCACCCAGGATCCGGAAGATCGCTGCGAACACCAGGGCACCGACTGCGATCGACGACGTCACGATATACAGCGCATTGCTGGCATCCGTGCCCGCGAACGTGCCGTGAAGGCTGGTGAGGAAGAACGCCGGGTAGCTCGTGATGTGCACCCATTTCCACAACCGTCGGGGCAGACGCTTCATCATGAGCGAGGTCAGTTGTACGATGACCAGAAGCCACATTGCGACGACACCGAGAGCCACGGGTACCGGCTTCCAGTCTGTTGCCATTGGTATGAGGAAGTCTTTTAACCCGAACTCAATGTAGGAGTCGAAGAGAAGTCCACCGAGGTGGATCCCGAGAAACACCATAAGCAGCGCAGCGAGCCATCTGTGCAGGTCGGTGAGCCATGCTGGCCGTTGATTGTTGAACAATTTGGCTGGCAGAAGGATCCCGACGAGTACCGACGCGGTGAGCAGGAACCAGGCCACGATTCCCGACGCGCGGGCCAGGAACCACCAGATCTGCGGATTCACGAGACCTCGACTGCGGTTGCTGTTCGGGTTTCAGAGAGTCCTTGTGTGGCGATCGTGCGGCCGTTCGTGTCTGTTCCGACCAATTCGATCTGATGTGCAGCCGCGTAGCTCAGGCAGCCATAGGATCCCGCCACGAGCGCCGCCGTGGCATGCACCTCTGCATGCCAGGCGCATTGAGCGATGACGGTAACTGCCACCAGGTCGGTTGTGGACTCGATACCGGTGCGCGGATCGATCACGTGGTGGCGCTCAGTCCCGGCATGTACCCAGCGTCGAGTGAGGGTGCTTGAGGTGGCGACCCCTCCTCCACTTACACCGAGTGTGGCCAGGTCTGTGGAACTGTCGAGTGGATCCTCGATGAAGACATGCCAGCCATCTCTGGAGGGCGGTGTTCCGAGCATCGCGATGTCCCCACCGATGCTCACGAGCGCACCAGAAGCCCCGTTCCTGATGAGCTCAGCAGCTACGAGGTCAGCAGCCAGTCCTTTGCCGATACCGCCTGGGTCCAAGGCCATCCCGAGCGGGAGCATCGCCGTATTCGCCGGCTTGTCCAAGAGGACTCGATCCATGCGGTTCTTGGCGCTTGGATGGGACTTTGGCAGGCGAGTGTATTGCGCGGGATCCTCGATGCTGTTTGTGTAGCCGGCGTGCATTATCGCTGGCAGCACGGTCGGATCGTAGCTTCCCCCGGTCATCCGCCATGCCTGTGTCATTGTCTCAAGGAGCAGAATTGTCTGCTCAGAGACAGCGATCGGCCTCCCACTGTAGAGATTGAGGCGGGTGATGTCGCTGTCTTCGATGAACCTGCTCCAGAGCTCCTCGAGCTGGTGCAGCTGTTGTTCAGCTTGGTTGGCCGCGTCATCTGGCGCGTCAACCAGGATGATCTGGACCCCGCTGGCCATGACTCGAAAGCGTGTCTCTGTGATCACTGGTTGTGTCATCCGCTGCCCTTGGTCTTGGCTGCGGGTGCTGGTGCGGCCGGTGCGGCCGCAGCCGGAGCAGGGGCAGCGGGGATCACTTTGACTACGGGAGTGGGTGTCAGCTGCACTGGCGCGGCCGCCGGTGCGGGAGTCGGCGCCGGTGCCGGTGCAGCTGACAGAGTGGGTGCCGCGGCGACGGGCGCCGCGGCAACTGGTGGTGTGGCCGCTGCAGGAGCCGCTGCTGGTGCGGGCTGCGCAGCAGGGGCCCCTGCGGACGCGGCCACAGGTGTCGTGGCTGCAGTATCTGCAGCCAATGGTTGAGCGGGATCGCTGAGGACCGGGACGAAGGTCGGGGCAGATGTCAGTGGCGCCTCAAAGGTGACTGGTGACACGAATGCCTCGACTTCGGCCTGGGCCGAGGCTGAGCCGAGTGCCGCCACGATGGCCAACATGGATGCGGCGCTGATACCCGTGGCGGCGATGCGCGCTCCGACTGCCGGGTGCTTGGCACGAGGCTGACGCGAGGACGTCTCAGTCATCGTCGTCCTTACCCTCGTACTTGTCGTCCTCGTCGTCGTCTTCGTCGTCGTCTTCGTCGTCGTCATTTGAGTCGTCGCTCTTGTCGTCGTCCGAGTCGTCGTACTTGTCGTCGTCCTCATATGAATCGTCGTCGACGTAGGTCGTGGCGGTGGCGGGAGCAGGAGTAGTTGTTGGAGGTGGTGGTGGTGTAGGTGCTGTGACGATCACGGGCTGGTCAACTCTGGCGGCGATGGTGCCGTCTGCATTCAGCGATGCGTAGAACTCGAACTTTTTGTTGCTCGAGGTAAACGTGACTTTCACAGAGGTGGGTGTGTCCGGACCTGGCTGCCAGGTCCAGCCACTGTTCGCCTTGACTTCAGTAACTTTGATGACTCCGCCCTGTGAGCGGACCTCAACGACTCCGGCTGTGCCAATCGCGAATTTCTGATCTTCGCCTTGTTCGATGGTTGAGTCCGTTGTGTCGACACCGATTGTTGTATCGGTTGTCAGAGTGCCAGAGAGCGCCGTGGGTTGCGTGGTGGCGGTCGAGCCGTCTGAGGAGACGACCACGGTTTGAGGTACAAGCTGCGAAGTGTCGTCGCCCGGGGCGCTGTCAGCGCTCGAGACCTCTGCAGAGAGTTGACCGAGGTCGCTGCTGCTTGCGGCATTCAGAATTCCGACGTTTGCCCCGACGGCTGCACCGCCTGCAAGCACGATTCCCGCTATCGAACTTGCAGTTATGGCTGCGGTTTTACGAATCATTTCCTGTCTCCTATTGATAGGTGGCCCAAGTGGACCGACCCCGCAGATGCAAAGCTAGGAGACGGCAGTCAAACTGACGGCCAGCGGATGGTAAAGATTTGGTTAGTGTCGGCATTTCGGTAACTGACCGTGCGAGTGTTGATGGCATGCGGCTACTACTTGTCGAGGACGATCCGACTATTGGCGAACCCCTCCGAACCGGTCTGATACGTGAGGGCTTTGAGATTGAACTCGTTGCCACTGGCGGCGATGCCCTCGCCGCGGGACCGGTAGATCTCGTGCTCCTGGATCTCGGACTTCCCGATCTTGATGGTCGGGTCGTGTGTCGGGAGCTGCGGGAACGATCGAGCGTGCCCATCATTGTGGTGACTGCCAGGGGCGACGAGATAGACCGCGTGATGCTTCTTGAGTTGGGCGCGGATGACTATGTCGTCAAGCCGTTCGGCTTTCGTGAGCTCGTGGCGCGGATTCGGGCGGTCCTGCGCCGAACAGGAGATAGACAGGAGAACACTGACAACGAGGAGATCGTTTGGGGTTCGCTCCAGATAGATACGCGAACCCGGCAGGTCTCCTTTGCCGGGGAGCCCGTGTCACTGACGCCCAAGGAGTTCGAACTCCTTGTCTATATGGCTTCTGATCCCGGCGCTGTGTTTACACGCGAACAGATAATTGACCATGTCTGGGACGAGAACTGGTGGGGCTCCACGAAGACTTTGGACGTCCATATGGCATCGTTGCGCAAGAAACTCCT
>CAYUOD010000334.1:0-3737 GCA_964446225.1 uncultured Acidimicrobiales bacterium
TCGCCAACCACGCCAGAACATCGCCCAGTTCATGAAGTTGTTCGGCGCGTGTGCCTTTGCGAACCGCTTGGGCGAGTTCGCCGAGTTCTTCGGTCAGCCAGGCGATGGTGCCCGGGATGCCGAGTTCCGCATCTTTGTGCCCGTAGGTGGCGGCCATGTGGTCTCGAAACTCATCCAGTTGCATGCCCTGAGGCTAGGCGTTGGCCCCAGAAGCTGTTCTGCTGTCGAGACGACCATGCATCACTAAAGTGAGCGGTGTATGGTCGGAATCTCCCTAGCTAGGGGGTGCGCGGTGAAGAATATTCGGGTCGATGAGAAGGCGAGACAGCGCTGCTGGAACTGTGGCGGCTTGAACTTCACCGAAAAGCGAACCATGCGATCCAAGGCGATGGTCGGAGTTGGTGCACTCTTGACCAAGAAGAAGCTCAAGTGCCAGTCATGTGGGGAGTACAACGACACCGGCAACGCTCAGCCGTACAAAGGACCAGCATCTAAGAAAGCTGCCAAGAAGAGCGGGGCATCCGACCTCGACAGGAGCGACGCTGAGACAGCGTCTGGATCGTCGAGCGCGGCTGAGGTCGTCGGTCTGCTCATGCAACTGGAGCAGCTTCACGATTCCGGGGCTCTCACCAACGAACAGTATGAGACTCAGAAAGCCAAGCTGCTCGGCTGACCGCTACCGCGCGGCACAGCGTCTTCCGTATTCGGTTAAGGACTGTGAGCGTGTCCCTGACATGCGACATATCGTGTCTGGTTCGACAGCCAGTATCTCGTGTCGAGTGTTCTGACAGTCTCGGTCAGGCTCGACCTACTGATTCAGTTGGCACGGTTGTAGCTGGATTTGTGGGATCGCGGGGCGATCGCGACCTGAGTCAGTTACGTTGCAGTCGCTGGCTCGTCGAGAGCTGCGACGCCAACAATGGGTGCTGGGATAGAGGTGCCACCAAGGCTGCCGAAGAATGCCAGGGTGCTGAAGTTGAAGATCCCGCCATCGCTCGCGACCATCAGGTAGCCATCACCGAAAGCGATCATTCCATTCACAGGCGCATTTAACGGGCCGCTCACGACACCCGGTATCGAGCCAACGAATCCAGCGGAGAACGCGAACACACCACCGTCACCAGCGACGAGCCAGTAGCCGGTCCCGTCCGGATCGGGCACAAGCCCGTTGACAGGTGCGTTGAGAGGGATGCCTCCCATCGAGCCTGAGAACCCGGCGCTGCCGAACGCGAATACGCCACCGTCGGTTCCCACCATGTAGTAGCCGGATCCGTCGGGTAGAGCAACCGAATCGACAACCGGTCCGTTCAGAGTTAACTGCAGGAGATCACCGAAGTGTTGCGCCGCGCCGAAGGTGAGGACACGGCCCTGTGTGGTGAATATCCAGTAGCCGTTGCCGGTTGGGGTGGCGGCCATTGTTATGGCTCGTTCTCCTGCACGCCAGGAGGTCGCTGCGGCGTTTCCTAGGTGTTGCGCGTCGCCGAAGGCGTGCACGGTTCCATCGGAGTCGAGTACCCAGTAGCCGTCACCAGATGGAGTCGCGAGGATCTTGACGGCCGTGGCACCCGCAGCTGGGGCAGTTGAGCCGTAGTGTTTTGCGTCGCCGAAGTTGTAGACGGTGCCGATCTTGTCGAGCATCCAGTAACCGGACCGGGCCTGGGCGGGATCCGTAATTACAGTCGAAGTCGTCGTGGAGGTGGATGAGGTGACCGGGGGCTGCGGGGTGTTAGGTGCCCCGGGCAACGACTCGCACGGTATCGTGTCGCCGTTTGCGTCGAGCTTGGCTACATCGCCGTAGTGCGGGAAGTAGGTCCAAAACCAGTCGTTGGCTGCGGTCCATGTTGTGAAGTCGCCACAATTCTTGGTGTCCCCTGGATTATCTGGGACCGCGCCAGCCGCTGACGTTCCAAGTCCGACCAGTATCGACACAGCTATCGCCGCGACGCCAACCATCATGGTTGCCATTCGTGTATCCCTGAGTCCCACCACGCACCTCCGGTGTCTGGGCCTGTGAGTCGCAACATAGTCGCATTGCCGAGGGGGTGCACCATCGCGCAGGTGGATGTTCCGAAAGCCGGATGGCCAGTCTTAGAGGGCTCAGTCGATTGTGCTGGATTACTCCGGAACGACGTAGACAGGTTGGCGCCCTTAGGAGAAGATTCACGTCATGCGCCGGAGGGATCGGCCGTTATCTGTTCGACACCAATGAGAGCTAGCTGCTTCTTCGCCATTGGCCACAGAAGTTCTTCGACTTCAGATGGTCGCCTACGCCAGTAGCATCAGGACTGGCGCTGTTCGTTCAGTAAGCCCTCAATACGTTCCAGCTGAGCCCGCATGTCAGCTACATCGGACCCCTCGTCCTGGTTTACAAACATCGCAGCGACGCTCGCTGTGACGAGTGAGAGACCAGCGATACCAACGAGCATCAGAGAGATCGCCACCATGCGTCCGCCAGCTGTGACGGGGGAATAGTCGCCGTATCCCACTGTGGTGGAAGTCACGAACGCCCACCACAGCGCATCGCCATAGTTGGAGATGGATGACCCGGGTTGGCTGTGCTCAAAGGCGAGAACTAACGCGGCGCCTATGGCGATCGCTACTGCAGCCATGGCGAAGAACGGCTGCATTCCGGGCCGCGCACCTATTCGGCGAAGAGCAACGACCGCTCGACCGGCGGCGCTTCCGGCGGCGCCGACCCGCACAATTCGTAGAAATCGCAGCGGTCGAAAGAACGGGAGGATCACGATCATGAGATCGAGTTTGTGTGTCCGAATCATCGTGGAACGATTGGGCGACACATACAGAAGCCAGAGGAATTCGACGCCGAACGCCGCCCAGATACCCCAGCCGACGATCCTCATCCCAGTCCTTGCTTCTGGTGAGAGATCCGAGAGGAGCGGGCCCAAGAGGATTGGAACGAACAGCACACCCAGAGCGAACATCACCGGCTCTAATGTGCGTTCTACAAGCTGGTAGGTGTCCCCAGTCTCGTCCCGGTCGAAGTACCTTGCGATTGCCATCATGTCGCCCCGTCGCTCGTGTCAGCGCGAACGTATCCGATATCTCCGAGGCGGGCTACTTATCGCTGCATTCGCAGGGGGCTTCTCGATCGCTTCATCAACTCCGCGCACGAATTGCCCTTAGGTGCCGAGTAGGACGGGGACACTGCTTCCGAGGATCTCTGCTACGACAATCGGGGAAACCCGGCGGCGGGCATCACGGACGCGGCGAAGAGGCGCAGCTGGTGGGGTGCCATTGTGCAGTCTGGCCGACTATTTTTCGGAGGCATTCGAAGCGCAAGCTATATGCGCTCGGCGCGGGGTGGTGCCGTCGTGAGGCAGGTTCAGGCAGTAGCCCTGGTCGTTGATTGGGTCGCCGAGTCGCGAGACTCATTCGTTAGTGTCGTGACCGAAGATGTTGGGGGTGGCGCGTCCACTCTTTTGGGTGGCTGAATCGTGCCGTGTCCTCGTCGCGGGAGTCGGGTTGTCTCCCGCGGAAGACTTTTATGGTGGCGGTCTGACCACTCGGAGCGATTCACCTGTGACTAGCTGACGGGTCGATTTCGATGTTCCCGGCGTGTTCATGGCCGTCGATGACGAGGTCGCACGCTTCCATTCCAACCTGTGCGCGGTGCCATTCCCGAAGCCCATTTTCTCATAGGGTGGCGTCCAAACCAGCCTCTCGGGCACCTCGGGAAGTCTTCCGCGGGAGACAAATCTGCGTGCGACTCACCCCGC
>CAYUOD010000335.1:0-3725 GCA_964446225.1 uncultured Acidimicrobiales bacterium
ACAACCAGTGCCTCGGCTACGGCATCCTACAGATTCAGAAAACGGGCCTGCCCGTCCTCGGCACGATCCACCACCCGATTCCGGTGGACCGGCGCGTCGAAATGGAACACGCCCCTAACCCCTGGAAACGGTTCACAAAGCGTCGCTTCTATGCGTTCACGAAGATGCAGACCCGTGTCGCGAAACGCCTCAAGCGAATCATCACTGTCTCGTCCAACAGCTACAAGGACATCGTCACCGAGCACGGAGTCGATCCGGATCGGCTGCACATCGTGCACGTTGGCGTCGACCCGAATCACTTCAAACCAAATTCGGACATCCAGGTAGTGCCGGGACGCATCATGACCACGGCCAGCGCCGATGTTGCGATGAAAGGCCTGCGCTATCTGCTCGAATCGTTCGCCAAGCTGCGCACCGAGCACGACGCCTCGCTCGTCATTATTGGCAAACCCAAGTACGACAGCCCGACACTCGCAATCATTGAGAAGCTCGGAATTGGCGACGATGTCGAGTTCGTCTCAGGCGTCAGCGACCAACGCATCGTAGATCTCTACAACGAGGCAGAACTTGCAGTTGTGCCTTCGCTCTACGAGGGATTCTCGCTCCCGGCCGTTGAAGCGATGGCCTGCGGCGTGCCGCTTATCGCGACAACGGGCGGCGCACTGCCTGAGGTCGTAGGCGAGGACGGCGTAACAGCAATTCATGTTGAGCCGGGCAATGTAGAGGAACTCACCGAGGCCCTGCTCGCCAACATCGGTCGGCCCGAACTGCGCGACACCCTTGGTCTGGCGGGCCGCCAACGCGTCATCGAGAACTACTCATGGCGCATCACCGCTGAACGAACGGTCGAGCAGTACCGGGCTCTTCTCGCCGACATCGCAGCAGAACAGACGGCTGGAGAAGACTCCTAGTGCTGACCGCTGACTACGACACTCTCGGCCTCCAAGCTGGCGATCGACTGCTCGATATGGGCTGCGGATTCGGACGCCACGCCTTCGAAGCAATTCGGCGCGGAGCCCATGTGGTCGCGCTGGACTACTCCTTCGACGAACTCACCTCTGTATGCAACACCGTTGCTGCCATGGACGAAGCGGGCGAACTCAGCCCAGAGTCCGCCGCCATGGCAACGCGGGGCAACGCCCTCGAGCTCCCGTTCATGGACGGATCTTTCGACCGCATCATCGCCAGCGAAGTCATGGAGCACCTCGATGATGACCGCACCGCGCTCGCGGAGCTCGTACGCGTGCTGAGGCCCGGCGGAACAATCGCGGTGACCGTCCCGGCATGGCTGCCGGAACGCATCTGCTGGGCCCTTTCAGACGACTACCACGCACCCATCGCCGAAGGCGGCCATGTACGCATCTACTCCAAGGCCGAACTGCGCATGAAGATGATGCGGGCCGGACTCGATATCAATGGGTCATCCAAGGCGCACGCTCTGCACGCCCCCTACTGGTGGTTACGCTGCGCCGTTGGGCCCGGGGACGAGTCGAATCTACTGGTGAAGAAATACAAGAAACTTCTGGAGTGGGACATCATGACCGCACCCAAAGTCACACGGGTCGCCGAGCAGGTATTGAACCCGGCGATAGGCAAATCCATCGTCCTCTACGGCACCAAGCCAGAGGCGGCCTAGTGCTCTCGCTACCAGGCATCATCGCAGCCGACGACGTGCAGGCCATGGGGTCGTCAATCCTGCGCGACCAGACCGACGACGGCCTCATTCTGTGGTTTCCCGGCGGTCACGCCGACGCCTGGAACCATGTGGAATCCGCCATGGCCCTCAACTTGTGCGGGTTCAAACAAGAAGCTGAGTTGGCTTTCGAGTGGCTCGCTGAGAACCAGCACGCCAACGGCTGGTGGCACCACTACTACCTCGCCGACGGTGTCGAAGACGCAAAGATAGACACCAACACGTGCGCCTACATCGCAGCGGGCATCTGGCACCACTGGCTCTTGCATGAGGACCGTGATTTCCTCGCGAGGTTCTGGCCGGTCATCGACAAGGCCATCAACTTCGTCATCACGATGCAAAAGCCTCGTGGAGAGTTCATCTGGGCTCGACACACCGATGGCACACCCTGGTCGTACGCGCTACTTACCGGCAGCTCATCAATCCTGCACAGTCTGCGTTGCGCTATCGCGATTGCACGTGAGCTAGGACACGAACGTGACGAATGGGAGCTGGCAGCGGCAAAGCTGGCTGACGTTCTTCGCAACGAGCCAACGGCATTCGAACCCAAGGATCGCTGGGCCATGGACTGGTACTACCCGGTGCTCAGCGGGGCGCTCAGCCAGGACGAAGGCATTGCCCGGCTCGCGCTCATGAGGGACACGTTTGTCATGCCCGGCAAGGGTGTGCGCTGTGTCTCAGACAATCCCTGGATTACAGCAGCGGAGACGGCCGAATGCGCCATCGCCTATGCGTCCGTCGGACTTTACGAAGAAGCCGAAGATCTGATGCGTTGGGTCACTCACCTCAAGCGAGATGACGGCAGCGTCTACACCGGCATCGTGTACCCGGAGTTGGTGCACTTCCCCGACCACGAAACCTCTACCTACACCGCAGCAGCAATGGTGCTCGCTGCGGACGCACTCTCCCGCTCAAGTGCGGCCTCCGGGTTGTTCGTCGATCACGACCTGCTACCCGAGCTCAGCACTTCCTGAGTACACGCAGACTTCCGGTCTCGCTGACATCCACGAACTTGTCGTCCAGGGCGCGCAGGTAGATTTCGTAGGGCGGACGTCCACCGTTGGCCGGGTTCTCGAACACGTCGTGGATGCATAAAGTTCCGCCGACGCGAACTTTCGGAACCCAAGCCTCGTAGTCCGCGTGGGCGATCTCTGCACCGTGGCCACCATCGATAAACAGAAACGCCAGCGCAGAGTCCCAGTTCTGTGCGACCGTGATCGAGTCGCCAACGATCCCGACGACCGCCGATTCCAGTCCGGCGTCCCGGACGTTGCGACGAAACTCGAAGAGTGAGTCCATCTGTCCGCTGTCGTCGACCAGGCTCACATCGTGGTGGTCCCAGCCGGCCTGCATCTCCTCGCTGCCACGGTGGTGGTCGATCGTAAACAGGGTTCGTTGGGTGGCTGCAGCAGCAGCCCCGATCCAAAGAGCCGACTTTCCGCAGTAGGTGCCGATCTCCAGCCACGGCCCTGACACTCCAACGGCGAGACCGGCGGCATGGAGTGCCTCGCCCTCAGCGGTGGGCATGAAGCCCCTCGCGCGACCAATTACCGCGCTCACATGAGCGTCAATCATCCTCACCACCACCGTCACCGAAGAGGAGCTGATCCAGGAACACGAACTTGGCGACCCAGATAACTCCGTAGGTCCCCAGTTGAGCGACCACAGCCACAATCGACGTATCCGACTTTGTCGCGGCCCAAGCGACCACTGCCGTACTCAGGATGATGCCGATCACTGTGTAGGTCCAGAACGGCACGATCTCTTTCCAGAAGTGGCTCTTCCCGGATTTTTCCCACACCCAGGAACGATTCAGGTAGTAGTTAGGGACAGACGAAAGAGTCACCGCTACCAGGTTGGCCAAACCCTTTTCCCAGCCGAGAATCTCAATACCCCCAAGGAGAAGACCCAGCGTGATGATCACCGTCAGAACTGACACGCCCGCGTAGCGCAGGATTCGTGTCACAAGATCCGCGTCGATGCGATCGGCCAAAGTGGAGTTCACTGCATCAGGATAGATGGAATGATGGTC
>CAYUOD010000336.1:0-3717 GCA_964446225.1 uncultured Acidimicrobiales bacterium
CGATTCGCCTGAGTTCCAGGAACCGCATGCTGTCGTCGAATATCTCGGTGTAGCTGCCTGGCCGACTTGATGCGCTGGCGCACGCTGACTCCGCATCGTCGAGCAAAGCGTCAGCTGTAGAGACGGCGGGCCAGCCAATGGCAACTCCGACGCTGACGCGTTGGGTGTTGATCGTGAGGCTGTCCGAAGTCTCAAGCAGCGTGTCGCGAAAGAGTCCAGCGGTCAACGCGGCGTGTGCCACGACGTTGCGGTGTCCGTCGATGACAGCGAACTGTCCTGTCGCTGTTTGCGAGATGGTCGCTGTCGGCGAGATGCGCGCGAGCCTGTCCTGTATGCCCTGCGGATCGAGAGGGGCAAGGAGATTGATGTAGAAAACGGCGACTCCGCCTCGAGAGCTGTCGAGGTGTGCATCCAGGATTTCGATGAGAGCGGACCTTGAATCGATCATGTGCTTTCCGGCGTGCTTGTTGGTGGGAATATTTGCCCTAGTTGCATCGGCACCTCACTGCTGGAGTTGAGAATGTTTTGGCTGGCGTTTTCGGGCAAGATGTAGCTGGTCGAGAGGGGATCGAGTGCAACAGACGAAAGCTCTGCGTGTGGGCATCGTCGGCTCGGGCAACATGGCTGCAGTGCACCAGCAGGGCTGGCTTGCTGCTGGCGCCGAGGTCGTGGCGGTGTTCGGCATCAATCCTGAGGCCACGTCGGCGTTGGCCGGGCGATCCGGGTCGCTGGCGACGACCGAGTTGGAGCGTTTGCACGAGTTGGTGGATGTCGTAGACATCTGTACGCCCACACACACCCACGCACGCTTCGCGCTTGCCGCGGCCGAGGCGGGCAGGCATGTGGTCTGCGAGAAGCCGCTGGCACGTCACCCTGAGGATGCCGCAGCGGTGGTTGCGGCTTGCAAGAGGGCCGGTGTACGGCTGCTGGTTGGGCAGGTTGTTCGCTTCTTCCCGGACTATGTCGAGGCGAAGCGTCAGGTGGATGAGGGCGTCATTGGTATGCCGGCTGTTCTCAGGTTGTCCCGTGTCACGTATCTGCCAACCTCGGGTGAGGGGGACTGGTTTCATGACCTTGAAAAGTCAGGGGGTGTGGTTTACGACCTGATGATTCACGATTTCGATTACGCACGCTGGGTAGCGGGCGAGGTCACCGATGTCTTCTGTAAGCAGGCCAACCGGCCTGGAAATCACCGGGCTGAAGCCCACGTCCTTGCGCTTCTACGCCACGAATCAGGTGCGTTGAGCCATGTGGAGGCATCGTGGACGTATCCACGGCCCACCTTCCGCACTCGCGGCGAGATTGCCGGGTCAGAGGGGCTGCTGAGCTGGGATTCTGACGCCGATGCCGTTCTGCGCGTCACGCAGACCTCTCCCGAGGCTGCGAGCGCGATTCCCATGCCTCGCTCGCTGCTCGCTGAGAGTCCCTACATCACTGAGATCAAACATTTTGCGGAGGTGTTGACCTCTGACACTGTCTCAAGGGTCGACGGTGAGGATGGTCTGGCCGCAGTGGAGATCTCTGAGGCTGCAGTGCGCTCGATTGCGACGGGTAAGAGGGTCGAGGTGGCGCGATGAGGGTCGGTTTCTTCGGGATTGCGCATCTGCATGCTGATGCTTATGTTCGCAATCTGCGGGCTATCGAGGGTGTAGAGGTTGTTGGTGCCGCCGACGCGGATCCCGACGCCTTATCTCGCTGGTGTGATCGGTTTGATGTGCCTGCATTCGAGCAGTTCGAGCAGCTTGGGGACGCCGGCCTTGATGCGGTTCTGGTCTGCTCCGCGACCAACGAGCACCTGAGGCATGTGCGGATCGCGGCAGGTGCGGGGCTCCACGTCCTTTGTGAGAAGCCGCTCGCAACCACACGTCGGGACGCTGCGCAGATCGTTGAGATGTGTGAGGGCGCAGGGGTGGCGCTCATGGCGGCCTTTCCTATGCGCTTCAGTCCGGCATTCGCGGAGATGCGTGAGCTGGTGCGCGCTGGCGAGATTGGTGAGATCGCAGCGGCTGTCGGCGTGAATCAGGCTCGGTTGCCCTATGGGGGTGAGAGTTGGTTCACTGATCCGCTGCGCGCAGGTGGTGGGGCGATCATGGATCATGTGGTTCACCTGGCCGACGCGCTGCGCTGGATTCTGGATCAGGAAATCTCTGAGGTTTATGGCTGTACGAATCAGGTCGTTCACCCTGAGCTCGCGGTTGAGACCGGCGGATTGCTACTTGTCACGATGGCGAATGGGGTGATTGCCTCGATTGACTCGTCGTGGAGTCGTCCGGATTCCTTTCCGACGTGGGGTGGTCTTGAGTTGGAGGTCATTGGCGCCAGCGGTGTGGTTGCTGCGAACGGCTTCGCCCAGCGTCTGCGGGTGAGTTCGAATCAGGAGCCGCACATTCGGCTTCCGGACTGGGGGTCCGACCTGAATCAGCTCATGATCGAGGAGTTTGTTGCGGCGGTGCGCGAGCAGCGTGATCCGTTCGTATCCGGGCGAGACGGTCTTCGTGCTACCGAGGTGGCGCTCGCGGTATACGAGTCAGTGGCTGCTGGTGGACCAGTTCCATTGGCGCGGCGATGAGCGACGATCGTTCGCAGCTGTTTGGCGAGGTGGCGGAGGTCTATGACCGGGCGCGGCCACGCTATCCCGACGCGGTAATTGCCAGGATTGTCGCGGCCAGTGGTGTTGCTCACCCCAGGGCGCTGGATGTGGGCTGTGGCACCGGTATCGCTACTGTGCAGCTCCTCGCTGCTGGTGCTGAGGTGGTGGGCCTCGAGCCCGACGAGCAGATGTTGAAGATCGCAAGAGATCGCACCGGTTCGGCTGTCTCGTATCAGGCGGGTAGGTTCGCCGAAGTTGATGCAGCCGACGGCGAGTTCGACATCATTACCGCTGCGCAGGCGTGGCACTGGGTGGATCCTGAGTCCGCTTTGCCCACTGCCCATCGCATCTTGGCTCCGTGTGGTGTGCTGGCCCCGTTCTGGAACGTGCGCATCGAGCAGCACGATGCGGTCTCAGTGGCATTGGTTGCGGTTTACCGCGACGTGATGGGTGACCTGGCTGACGCGTTTATGGCGCCCCAAGGCAGTCGTCGCTTGGATAGTGAGCAGGCGCTCAGAGATTCGGGGCTGTTTGGCGATCCTGAGATTGAGCGATTCTCTTGGCGCCGCACCTGTACCACGCCCCAGTATCTGGATCTCATGGCGACCCACTCGGTGTACCAGCTACTTTCGACTGGGCGCCAGGAGCGGTTACTGGCTGAGGCGGGCGAGGTCTTGGACGCCGTTGGTGGGACCTTCACGTTTGGCTACGAGACGATCCTGCTCCTTAGCCGCCGTCTTCCCGGTCCCCGAGTGCCCGTCCTCGGTATCGGTGAGGCGTAACCTCATTGCGCTCAGAGCGATCAGGTGACGCCTCACGGGCTGGTACCCGTCCCGTTCGCGGATAGGTCAACTATCCTGGCGAGCGTCGAGCTATCGCGGTTCCTGGTCGGAGCGGCAATCTGGGGGACCTATGAGCGAGCTGCCTGAGATCGTTGTTCGGGAGAACGGCGCCTACGTGGCGAAAAGCGTCACCGTCCGCCGTAAAGAGATCGTGCTTGACGAGCACGGCAACGCGCTGACCTATGTCACCTCTGAGCCGCTGGAAACACGGGACACTGTTGTGCTGTGCCGTTGTGGGGCATCGAGCAAGAAGCCGTTCTGCGACAACACCCACGCCAAGATCGA
>CAYUOD010000337.1:0-3707 GCA_964446225.1 uncultured Acidimicrobiales bacterium
GAAACCGCTGCCCAACAAGAGTGTCTCACCTTCCAGATGGATCGCACCGGGTCGAGCAAATGACAGAGTGGGCCCTGGACTCCCGAAGCGACCGCTAGCCGCAGACTAGGCACTATCAGATTGCGTGGGTGCTGGCCTTTCGTGACGGAAGCTACATCCGCAGACCAGGTACCCCCGGAGCGGCCAGTCGCCTCGACCCTAGCAAGCGCTGACTTGTCATATTTAGGACTATCGGCGGCAAGGCTGTGCTGGATGTCAGAGATCTGACGCCGCACCGTTCGCTGGAGCCCGTCCATTTGTGAGGCACAACGCCAGTCAGGGGTTTGAGGAACATCTGTACGGATAGTCCCGCTAAGCGTACAGCACCTGGTCAGACGGACACCTCGCCGCAAGTCACTTAACCATCTTCGCTGCGGCCAGTGAGAATATGGTGCTGACCACCACTGTAGGTCGGCTACCGCTGCTTCCCGAGGGGATGTTCCTCACTCACGCCCAGTCAACGTCCCACGGAATGTGACGCTCTCCAGTCAGCGTCTCACCTCAGAATTAGCTCTGTATCGGAATCCGCACCGCGACAAGGCGGTCGGCGGCATCAAAGCCAAGCAGTGCGTCGCATAGGATGGTGTAGTCAGACCGTTGTTCTCCCAGACGGATGTAGCTGGCGTCAGCGTCAGCGTCCACTGACATCGGCAGATCAGCCTCCGATTGGTCGTCGGCATCAAGCTGAGGATGCCTGGACACGATCCCCAAGATCTCGATACCGACTGGCCCATCGAGATCGTTCATGTCGACCACGACTTCCATCGTCTCAGTCACACTCTGGTTACCCGGACCCATCACCAGATCAGAGCCTTCCCAACGAAACTCGGCATTCATCGTTGGCCACTCCGCGGTGGACCCTTACGAGCACTCACTATGGAGCCTCCGTCGCGCGTCACAACAGTTACATCATTGACTGTGTCGTAGTGCACCATCTTTCCTCCAGCAGTCGACCTAGCTCAACCCCTAACCCCTCAGCACAACTCGGCTTGGCGCTGGCGATACTCGCTCGCCACACGTTCGACGTACTCCACCCACCGCTGTTGGATCGCGTCAAGTCCGGTTCGCGCTCCAGGTGGTGGAGGCATATAGCGCACCAGTCCTTGGATCTCGGCAGCGTGGTCGAAGTCGGCGTACAGCAATTCGATGGCTTCCAGTGGGTCTTCGGCAAGGTCCGGGTGCTCACGAAGCCAGGCGAGCGCGAGAAAGAGCCAATAACGAGCGCGCCGCTCCTCGGGCTGATCTCCGTATTGGAGTTCGTCAACTAAGTCGTCAACCTGGTCGTAGTCGTCAGAGAGGAGGAGAGCTAGGGCCTCCTCTGCGACCCGCAGCGGTAGTTCCGCCTCGTACTTCCGCAGTGCAATCGCCACCACGTCCTCTCGAACGAGCCACCCATTGCGGTACCCGTAGAACAGTTCGGTCGCGGTGGGGAGGCCCTGGCCCGCAACGAACTCCGCCGGAATACGGAATCGGATCAAGGCGTCGTCGGTCATGGAAGGTTCGGTACACCGTTGATCGAGCCACCCTTGATGAACTGCTGGTGAGTCAGATTACCAAAGTCATCGACGATCCACTCGAGGCGGCCCACCAGTCCGTTCACCTGCCCCAGCGATTGAATCAGAGTCCTCTCAAAGCCATCAGCGCCCTTAAAGCGATACACGGACCCGTTGCTCGTAATAGGGCGCACGCGAGAGCACGGTGCAGGCCTGGCAGTGCCGTAAACAGGGGGTTTGCAAGTCGACCAAACTCCTACCGCTGGATCCTGTACCACTGTTTCCTGAACCCCTAGTCGCCGACGAAGACTAGGTACGTGTGAACCTCGCCCAGCGCCCGCATCGCAAGCTCCCGCAAGTGTGCGAGTTTCACGTCACTAGGTCTGTCACCGAGATATCTGAGTTCTTCGATGAGACGACCACATTGGGCGCGGTTGAAAACAGTGTCACCGTAGGGATCGACCCATTTCAGAACATCGAAGCGAGCGTCGGTCCAAACTTCGTCGGGCAGTACCAGGCCTTCAAGACCCAACTCAATCTGAGGGTTCGCTAACTCGGTCCAGAGTTCAACATTGATCGGCATAGCTACGGCACCCCCGGAAACAGAGTAACTAGTTGCCCATCTGAAGTCGCAACCATCGTGTAAACAGCAGTGAATTGCTCCGGGTTGTATGACTGACAGAGACTTGATGAGCCCACCTCTACTGGATAGTCGGTGAGTTCGATGTCGTGTGCTCGCTGGCGCGGACCCGATTGAGAGTGCGGTAGACAGTCGGGCGCGAGATCGAGAACAACTCGCCGAGATCGGTGATGCTGTACTCCCCCGTGGCGTGCATTCGGGCCAGCTCACGCTGCTGTTTGACGGAGAGTTTGGGTTGGCGGCCTTTGAGTTTGCCTTTGGCTCGGGCGATCGCCATACCTTCGCGGGTGCGCATACGGAGCAGGTCGACCTCGAACTCGGCGAACGTTGCGAGGATGTTGAAGAACAGTTTGCCCATCGGATCGTTCGGGTCATGTACCTGTCCCCCGAGCGACAATGCCACTCCCTGTTCGGCGAGCTGATCCCCAATGCCGCGAGCGTCCGGCACCGAACGAGCCAGACGATCAAGCTTGGGCACCACCAGCGTGTCGCCTTGGCGCACCGCTGCGAGTGCCTGATCCAGACCGGGGCGGTCGCGCTTCGTGCCAGTGAGGCCGTGATCGAGATAGATCCGCTCCCCCGCGACCCCTAGGTCCAACAGCTGCTGGCGTTGGGCGGTGAGATCCTGCTCATCAGTTGAACAACGTGCGTAACCAATCTTCACGGCAGCCATCAGCGCACTGTAACGCATAGCCCCTGTTCACTGAGACAATCTGCGTACCGGCTATATGAGACGCTTTGAGCCCTGGTCGGCGATTGAGAACCGAGTGTGAGCCACTGTCCGGTTGAGGATCCCTATCTGAGACAGTCCGAACGCCAAGTGGAGTAGGCAGCCGGCTGGGTCCCTCACAACTCACCAGCCGAGTCATAGACGAAGTCAAGAAAGCCCTGCAACGATGACGCTATCTCGGCTGTGTCTACTGGGGTATTCATCGAGATATGTGCCATCGCTGCAACGTAGTGCCGCGACAGGGAACGTTAGGGCGGCGCTCTTCTGGATGACAGGATCAGGGTCTGTGCCACGGGCTGTCGGAGAGTCTTCCGCGGAAGACTTTTGCGGTGGTGTCTCCCAGCCCCCAGTTCCCTTGTAGGGAAACATTCAGACCAGGTCTTCCTGCGCAGCAGGAAGACTCCCGCGGAAGACAAAATCCTAACTGCGGGTACCCCTCGGTCACAGCCACGAGACGATCGAGCGCGTCAGCTCCTGATTGACAGGCCCGAACACCCCGATAGCAACCTCTGTTTATCGAATTCGATCTCAAACAGGCCTGACGGATGGCTCAACTCCGCCCACAGCGAGCTATGACCCCTCGACTGGTTTGATCGGTCACGGAGACTGTATATATACGTCACCGATGACGTAGATATGTACGTCATCGGTGACGTACACATCCGCTTGACTGGATTTGCCATGCCAGCAGTCACGCCGGATGCTGACTGTTGGGGTTTGAATTGCCAGGCCGGCGTCATAGGGGTGTCGGTAAAGTGATGGTATGAATCTCCATCAGAGGCTGCGAACTGCTGCTCGTTGGAGG
>CAYUOD010000338.1:0-3698 GCA_964446225.1 uncultured Acidimicrobiales bacterium
CCCAAAACCAAAGACCGGAACGGTATTTCTACCGTTCCGGTTCCAAGGGTTGTACTTCTAGTTTAGAGCCTCAGGTGGCTGGGCGCATCACTTGGCGGTGTTTGCCCGGATGATGTTGAGCGCGCTGCCGGCCTTGAACCATTCGATCTGTGCCTCTGACATGGTGTGATTGGTCGAGATGGTCTCTGTTGATCCGTCCTCATGGGCCAGCTCAACTGACACTGGCACGCCCGGAGCGAGGTCGCTCAGTCCGACAACTGAGACGCGGTCGTTCTCGAGGATCTTCTCGTAGTCGGCGGGGTCGGCGAAGGTCAGCGGCAGAATGCCCTGCTTCTTGAGGTTCGTTTCGTGGATACGGGCAAAGCTGCGTGTGATGACCACTTCCGCGCCTCGGAAGCGGGGTTCCATAGCGGCGTGCTCACGGGAGCTTCCTTCGCCCATGTTCTCGTCACCGATCGCGACCCAGGCCTGTCCGTTCTCGTGGTAGTTCTTGGCGATCTCCGGGAACGATTTGGTGACTCCGTCGAGCTGATCCTTGCCAGCGCCGACTGCGTCCGTGAATGCATTGACGGCTCCGAGATAGAGGTTGCCTGAGATGTTCTCAAGGTGCCCGCGATACTTCAGCCACGGTCCGGCCATGGAGATGTGGTCGGTGGTGCACTTGCCCTTCGCCTTGAGGAGCACGGGCAGGTCTGTGAGGTCTTTACCGTTCCATTCGACGAAGGGGGTGAGCGCCTGGAGCCTGTCGCTCTCGGGGCTGATGACGATCTCGATCGCCTCGCGGCCGGCGTCGGGTGGGGCGATGAAGCCGCTCTCGCCGGGGTCGAATCCCGCCGCCGGCAGCTCGATACCAACCGGTTCAACGAGGGAGACCTCTTCGCCGTCAGGGTTTGTGATCGTGTCGGTGGTGGGGTCGAAGTCGAGGGTCCCTGCCAGCGCAAGAGCCATGACCGTCTCGGGGGAGGTCACGAACGCGAGCGTTGATGAGTAGCCGTCGTTGCGCTTCGGGAAGTTGCGGTTGTAACTGGTGACGATGCTATTGGGGGTGCCGTCTTCCATCTTGCCGTGGCGGTCCCACTGTCCAATGCAAGGACCGCAGGCGTTCGCGAGCACGGTCGCCCCGACCGCGCGGAAGTCGTCGAGCAACCCGTCGCGTTCAATCGTCGCCCTGACCTGTTCTGAGCCGGGGGTGATGAGTAGCTCCGTTTTGGCGGTGAGGCCCTTGGCCGCGGCGGCCCTCGCGATCGAAGCTGCGCGGGTGATGTCCTCGTAGGAGGAGTTCGTGCATGAACCGATGAGCGCAGCGCTGATAGCGAGCGGCCAATCGTTCTCACGGGCTTCGTCGCCGAGCTTGCTGACCGCGCGGGCGAGGTCCGGGGTGTGCGGACCGTTGATGTGTGGGCGCAGTTCGGACAGGTCGATCTCGATGACCTGGTCGTAGTAGTCCTGTGGATTCGCGAGCACGTCGTCGTCTGGGCGCAAGTTGTGGGCGTACTGGGTGGCGAGGTCAGCGAGCTCTTCGCGGGCCGTTGACTTGAGGTAGCGGGCCATCGAGTCGTCGAATGCGAAGACCGAGGTGGTGGCACCGATCTCGGCACCCATGTTGCAGATCGTGGCCTTACCGGTCGCGCTGATGTTCGCAGCGCCAGGTCCGAAGTATTCGACGATGGCACCTGTCCCACCTTTGACGGTGAGGATTTCGGCCACCTTCAGGATGATGTCCTTGGGGGCGCTCCAGCCGCTGAGTTCGCCGGTGAGCTTCACGCCGATTGCCTTTGGCCAGCGCACGTTGAACGGGAAGCCGGTCATGACGTCGACCGCATCTGCACCACCAACGCCGATGGCGATCATGCCAAGGCCGCCGGCATTGGGAGTATGGGAGTCGGTGCCGATCATGAGTCCGCCGGGGAATGCGTACTGCTCAAGAACGACTTGGTGGATGATGCCCGAGCCGGGTTTCCAGAAGCCGAGTCCGTAGCGTGCGCTGACAGATTCCAGGAAGTCGTAGACCTCGGCGTTCACGTCAATGGCCACGGCGAGGTCGCGATTGGCTTCGACCCTGGCCTGGATGAGGTGATCGCAGTGCACGGTGGACGGCACGGCGGCCTCATCCAAACCTGCGGTCATGAACTGCAGCAGTGCCATCTGGGCGGTGGCGTCCTGCATGGCCACTCGATCGGGCCGTAGGTCGGTGTAGGAGACGCCGCGTTCAATGCCGCCGGTCTCCGGATCGTCCAAATGGTTGATGAGAATCTTCTCGGTGAGCGTGAGGCTGCGTCCGAGGCGACGCCTGCCGATTGCGAGCCGGTCTTCGAGCTGCTCGTACACGCCTTGGATGAGCGAGATTGGCGTGGTTGCTTCTACTGCCATGGGGGATCCCTTCGTGGGTGTCGCTGCGACCGCTGCTCCTCTATGTTGGCAGCTCGGAGGCCACTGCCTCGCGCTACGGTGATGGGATGGATTGCCTAGCGACTTGTTATAGACAAGTATAGTACAAGTGAGACGCATACGCTACCTTGAGATCGCAGAAACTCTGCGCGAGCGGATCAGCTCAGGCGAGTACGCCGCTGGTCAGGTCCTCGCGAGCGAGGCTGAGCTTTCGGCTGAGTATGAGGCCAGCCGAGTGACTGTCCGCCGCGCGCTGGATGAACTCAGGAGTGAGGGCCTCGTCGATTCTCGCCAGGGGTTCGGCTGGATCGTCGCTGCAGATCCGCTCCGCCAGAGCCTCGCCCACCTCGGCACCATCGAACAGCAACTCGCAGACTCCGGACTCTCAGCTGAGCGCCGCATCCTGGACTTCGCATTCGTGAAGCCGTCGCCGCACATCGCTGCGATTCTTGACAGCGACGAAGTGCTTCAGGTGCGGCGCATCAACGACGCCAACGGACGCCCCTTCGCAAGAGTCACTGTGTGGTGCCCAGCCGAGCTCGCTGGCGAACTGAGTCGCGCCGACGTTGAGCGGGAACCCTTCGCGCGACTTCTTGGAATCGAACTTGGTGGGGCACAGCAGACCATCGCAGCAGCGCTTGTCGAGCCGGCAGATGCTGAGCTCCTGCAGGTCCCCATGGGGTCGCCGGTGTTGCGCTGCGAGCGGGTGACCCACGACGACGCGGGCAAGCCGGTCCTGGTATCCGAGCACGTTTTTCCAGGACACCTCACCGAGTTCCAGGTGGAGCTGCCCCGTTTGGATGATTCAATTGCTCCTAGCGGTTTGCGGCTCGTCGAGTAGCGAGTCACGGCGAACCCGGTCCAACAGAAAGTTGAGCAACCATGGCCTACAGCGAGGAAATGGCGGATCGGGTGCGGGCGCTGTTTGCTGACGATCCGGGTGTGTCCGAACGCAAGATGTTTGGCGGCCTGTGCCTCATGGTCAATGGCAACATGGCGCTCGGCGTGATGGAGAACGATCTGATGGTGCGCGTCGGGCCCGACGCCTACGAGGATGCGCTCGCCCAACCCAACTGCCGCAAGATGGATTTCACCGGTCGACCGATGAAGGGCATGGTCTTTGTTGACCTCGAAGCGGTCGGTTCTGACGAAGCTCTCGCCGAGTGGACGGTCAGGGGAGCAACATTTGCAGGAAGCCTCAAGCCCAAGTAGCGCAAGGCTGCTAGCTTCGTTGCTGGCGTGATGAGTCTGGCAGTAACCGGCGTCTGGGTAGCCCTCACGTGGCGATCACCAGATCTGACCTATCACGG
>CAYUOD010000339.1:0-3691 GCA_964446225.1 uncultured Acidimicrobiales bacterium
AGATGCCGGACTCGGCGGCCGCTTCGATGCCCCGGTTGTGGAGTTCGGCGAGCAACGTGATGCGGCGTGCTGCATAGGTACGGGCCGCGAGTGCAATGGTGCGATGGGTGTCGGGGTCCTGCAGAGACTCAAGAAGAATCTGCTGGAATACCGGGCTGACCTCACCGCCCACGACCGCCTGGCGCCCGTTCACTCTTGAGATCGTTTCGGCGTCGCCTACAAGTGCTGCGAGCCCCAGATCGTGACCCAGTGCCATTCCGAAGGAACGCACGACGGCCCATGGGTGATTGCGGTCGGTAATTGCGGTTACATATTGTGCGCCAGCCACGGGTCCGAGTGGATCGAGTTCGATAACGCTCGTCGTGTCATGTTCCTGGAAAAGTTCATCCAGTTCGCGCGCTCGCTGCTCGTCGAATGCTGCGCCGGTGGGAGACTGGCCCCTTGGTGAGATGATGACCGTCTCCACCTGTTTCGTGAGCGCGGACCTCAGCGACGAGGGCAGCACTCCGCGGCCGTCCATCTCAATTCCGACGGGAATCATGCCCAGCGCGGTCATGAGATCTCGTACAGCCGGGTCGCACGGGTCCTCCAGACCAATACGGTCTCCGGGACGGTGTCGTGTGGAGAGCAGGCCGACGAGCGCCGAGCGCATCGAGTCAGCTATGCCGATGGCCCCGAGTGGCAGTCCGTCAGAGATGAGGTCCTTCGCGAGAAGCTCCCGCAGGGCCTCACTGTCCGCCTCGGTTGGATGCAGCTTGCCAAGTCGTGCACCGATCTGTGCCCGAGAAGGGAGCAACTGCTCGTCGGGCGCCGCGGTCATGAGGTCTTTTACATTTTCTGGCAGTGGTTGGAGCGTGGCGACGTCGAGTGGGGGTCGCGAGTGGACTCTGGTACCACCGCGGCCATAGGTCGTGACAATGCCCCGTTGGCGCAGCTGACGGTATGCGGCCGCAACCGTGGTTGGACTCACTGAGAGGTGTGTTGCGAGAAGCCGGATGGTTGGGAGCTGTTCCCCGGGTCCGAGCTTGGAGTCGCGAATCGACCGTTCGATGCTGCTCGCGATCTCGCTGGCTTTGCGCCCCGATAGATCCAACTCCGACAACATGGTACATACGGTACCGACTCACGGCTCTGTGGGTGCAGATCCAGGCACTCTTGGTAGACGAAATGTGTCCGAGCCGTACGGGCACTGCCGTTACCCTTGATTGGCGTGTCCAACTTTTATCTGACCACGCCGATTTACTACGTAAATGACGCCCCCCATATTGGCCATGCCTACACGACAGTTACCGCCGACGCGGTGGCGCGGTGGCATCGTCTGCTTGGAGACGACGTCACCTTCCTGACCGGAACCGATGAGCACGGGCTGAAGGTGCAGCGCGTTGCTGAGGCCAACGGCGTGACTCCCTTGGAATGGGCGGACGGGACAGCGCAGCGCTTCGTTGACACCTGGGCGTCGCTGAATATCGCCAACGACGACTTCATCCGCACTACAGAACCCCGCCACTACAGGGCTGTATCCAAGTTGCTGCAGGCCTGCTACGACGCGGGAGACATCGAACTGAGGAAGTACAAAGGCCTCTACAGCGTCGCCGATGAGGCGTACGTGTCTGCTGATGAGGTGGCCGATCTTGAGGCCAGAGGCAGACAGGTGATCGAACTTGAGGAAGAGAACTACTTCTTCAAGCTCTCAAAATTCGAGCAGCCACTGCTTGACTACTACGAAGCGAATCCAGAGTTCGTTACCCCGGCGATACGGCGGAACGAAGCCCTTGGTTTCATTCGTCAAGGGTTACAGGACTTCTCAATGAGTCGGACCAGTATCTCCTGGGGGATTCCGCTGCCCTGGGACGCGGCCCATGTGACTTATGTCTGGTTTGATGCGCTGGCGAACTACCTCACAGCTGCCGGATACGCCGACGACGCGGAGAAGTTTGAGAAGACCTGGCCCGCGATACATGTCATTGGCAAGGACATTCTGCGGTTCCACTGTGTCTACTGGCCAGCGATGCTCATGTCGGCGGGTATTGAGTTGCCCAAGAGCGTCAAGGTACACGGGTTCCTGCTGGTGGGCGGAGAGAAGATGTCCAAGACGAGCCTCAATCAGATTGCTCCCAAGGATCTTGTCGAGGACTTCGGGGTAGACGGATTCCGCTATCACTTCCTGCGCAACCAGAACTTTGGTCCCGATGGTGATTTCTCGTATGAGGGAATGGTTGACCGGTACAACGCCGATCTCGCGAACAACTTCGGAAATCTGCTGAACCGGGTTGCTGCGGTGGTGGCGAAGAAGTGCGGCGGGATTGGTCCAGCACCAGTGCAGGACTCGGACTTCGCAGCTCTGGCAGAGGAGGTCTACACGGCGGCCGCGCAGGCCTGGGAAGACTTCGCTCCTGCCGTCGCTCTTGAGCAGACCTGGAGGCTTATCCGCGACGCCAACGCCGCATTGGAGAAGGTGGAGCCGTGGAAGAAGGATCCTGGTCCCGAAGTAGATGCGGTGTTGGGTGACTCGCTTGAGGTGCTGAGGCTTGTCTGCGTACTGGCGTACCCGGCGCTGCCAGAAGCGTGCTCAGAGGCCTGGACGCGTATTGGCCTGCCGGGCACACCGACCGATACGCAGCTACCTGAGGCTGCTCGCTGGGGGGGCTATCCCGGGGGCGTTCCTGTCACTAAGGGAGCGAGTCTGTTCCCGCGCGTCAAGCGAGACGCGTGACTGACTCGTTGGGTTGGTTTGACCATCATTGTCATCTCAGCGATGAGCGACTTGGCCCAGAGGCGGCGAGTGCTGCGTTGGCCGGTGATGTCGTGGGCATGGTTACCGTTGGTTGCAGCGTTGAGGACAGCCGGGCCCAGATTGAGATCGCCCAGGCGCACGAGTTCGTGTGGGCCACCGCTGGCGTTCACCCCCACGACGCGCAGCAGGGCTGGGCTGGTCTTGAGGATCTACTGGGTCTGACTGATGTCGTTGCCGTGGGGGAGTGTGGCCTGGATTACCACTACGACAACTCGCCGAGGTCGGCGCAGCGTGAGAGTTTCGCGGCGCAGATACATATGGCCCATGACCACGAACTACCGCTGGTTATTCACAGCCGCTCGGCCTGGGCTGAGACCTTTGCCATTCTGCGGACCGAGGGTGTACCGGCCCGAACCGTTTTTCACTGTTTTACCGGTGGGGTCCAGGAAGCCGAGATTGCGTTGGATCTCGACACACAATTGTCGTTTTCGGGCATTGTCACGTTCCCAAGTGCGAAAGATCTTCAGGCCGCAGCAGTTATTTGTCCCCTTGATCGCATGCTCGTGGAGACCGATAGTCCCTATCTGGCACCGGTCCCACACCGGGGGAAACAGAACACTCCTGCGTACGTAGCCCTTGTAGGTAAAGCGATTGCGGCGCTCAAGGGTGTTCCTGCCGATGTTGTTGCTGCGGCTACAACCGAGAACGCGTGTAGCTTCTACGGGATCCCGAAAAGTGACCTTCGTAACTGATGCGGCGTATTTGTTGCAAACATATGACGGCCTTCATAGGATTGTGCGAGTTGCCGAGAGGCCCGTACTTGCCCCCGTCAGAGGAGTCATTACACATTCGTGTGTAGCTAGTGGAAAATCTGTTCACACCTGAATCGCGTAGCCCCGGGCGCTCGGTACTCATTGCCACCGCAATCACGCTGGTGACTCTGCCGATGCTTGTGCT
>CAYUOD010000340.1:0-3687 GCA_964446225.1 uncultured Acidimicrobiales bacterium
CCTCGGGCAACACCACACGCCTCAGGCGAGCACTCGAAAATCAGTGTGAGTTCACAGAACGCCATCTCGGTGTCTGGTTGCCAGAGTTCGCAAATCGTATCGCCAGCACCGAGACGGTTCCGTTCTACGCCCTACTCGGCCCCGCGGTCGCAGCGTTCGTTCACCATGACATCGAAGTCATCCACTATCTCCGCAGAGGTGCTCTACAGACCGAGCCAGCGCTATGACTGTGGTGGTCTGCGCCGATCATGGAATGTCACATCCAGATGTCGACAGCCTGTCGACAGATGTCCTGCTCGTAAAAAACCTCTGCTCCGAGCCTTCGTGGCTTGCCACCGCTGACCTCGATGACCTTGAGGCGCTGATTCTCCACGCAGGTGAATTCGACCTTGGGTTTGTACAGGGGGCAATCCGCCGGGCCGGATTCAATCCGCTTGGCGTGCCCGTCACCACGCTCGAACCCGCGGCAAGCGGCGTCCACATCGCCGTGCTCATCGCCGGGCTCGTCGCCAGACATCGAGAGTTCGACAAGGCCCTGCCGGAGCACGCCAAGATGCAGTGGCCGAAGCTCATGTCCCGCCGCCGCATTTTCGCTCTCGGTGTACCCCAGTACATAGGTGCGCCAGCCATCGACGCAACTACGTGTAGCGCAGAGCGCGGCTGTTCGATCTGCGTGGACAATTGTCCGGTCTCAGCTCTCACGTCTGTTGCTGGCGGCATCGTCCACGACATCGAGACCTGCGTCGCCTGTGGCATCTGTGTTACGTCCTGCCCCACGGGAGCCACAGTCAATCCCACGGCGACCGAGAGCCAGATCATTGCTCAGATACGTGCAATAGTTGGTACGGCCGATGGCCCCATCGGTATTGAGTATCGCTGCCGCGAGGCGGCGCCGGCCCCACTTGATGACGGCTGGTACCCCGTCGAGGTGCCCTGTGTCGGCATGCTCACAATCGGTTGGCTTCTCGCCCCACTGTTGCTCGGCGCAGCCTCGGTAAGCGTCCCGTCATGCCGCGACAACGGCTGCTCCATCGACAACCACGGACGCGCAACAGTGCACCTCAACGAAGCATCGTCGGTACTTGCAGATCTCGATCTGCTGCCTCAGCGACTAGGCGACCATCGACAGGTCTCTGTGTGCGAACCACTGAAGGACATCGATCCAAGGCTGGTTACTGACCTCCACGACACCAGCATGTACCTGGCGCTTGCGGCGGCAACAGCAGAGCTCGAGTCGGTGGTTGCATCCCCGACGGGTGCAGTCGGCGTGGTGACCATCAATGATCTGACCTGCACCGCCTGCGAGCAGTGCGTCGCCGTATGCCCGTCAGCCGCGTTGACATCTGAGCAACGAGATCAGACCATCGAGATCTCGTTTGACTCCTCCCGTTGTGTCGGCTGCGACCTATGTGTGAAGACCTGCCCCGAACGGGATCTCGACGCAATCGCCATCAGGCACAGTTTCGACGTGGCCGAACTCTCCCTTGGAAAGAGAACCATCTACTCGGGAGCAACCTCGGCCTGCGAGGTCTGCGGGGGTCCAATCGCACCCACTGCCATGCTTCTTCGCATCAGCTCAATGCTTGGACCCGAGCACGCGGGAACTACGAGGCTCATTACTCGTCGCTGCCTGAAGTGCCGCTGAGAGGGTTCTGACTGCGACCGGGATACGCTGCGGGCCATGACGCAGACCGCTGACTTCTTTGTTGACCCAATCTGTCCATTCTGTTGGATTACAAGCCGCTGGGCAGTGGAGGTCGCCGAACAAACGAACCTCGAGATCCGCTGGAACTTCATCGCTCTCAAGGTCCTGAACGGTGACGCAGACTACGCGGAGTTCCCTGACGGTTACGAGGCATACCACACCGCTGGATACCGCCAGCTCCGACTTCTCGCAAGGGTCCGTGAGGATCTCGGCAACGAGGCAACCGGTCGACTGTACGGCGAACTCGGCATCCGCACACACACGCAACAGCTGTCGAGCACCTACCCCGATCAGCCCCTGGAAACCGTGTCCAACTCGGTAATGGTCGACGCCCTCGCTGCAGCCGGGCTACCTGCAGAGTTCCTCGCAGCCGCTGACGACACCGGTTTCGACGGCCTTCTCAAAGGCGAAACCGCCGAGGCTCTGAGCCGCACAGGACCAGACGTGGGTACCCCAATCATCACCCTTGATCCCGATGGCAAAGCCTTGTCTTTCTTCGGACCGGTGCTCTCTGAGATTCCCCGCGGCACAGCCGCGGTCGAGCTTTGGGAATTGGTCGAAAAGCTGGCGCATGTGCCAGGATTCGCCGAACTCAAGAGAAGCCTGCGTAACGATCTGAACTTCGTGTAACAACCAGCTCGGGGGCGACGCTAGACGACCGCTACCCCGTGGAAACCCTCCGACTGATACTCCTCGGCGAGCGATAGAAGTGCCCCGGGGCCGGGCTCATCGAACTCTGAGGCCTGAGACCTCGTGCCATGTTTACGGAAACCAATGAGCTTGACACTGACATCTGGATCAACTGCGCGGAGCCAGTCAGCGGTACGACGAACCGTGTCCATCGAGTCGTTGAAGCCAGGCACAATCAGCAGCCGTACTTCCCTCAGCAGGCCAATCTCGGCAAGATACCTGATTGACCCGAGGACCGGGGCGTTCGGCCTTCCGGTGAGAGCCATGTGGACTATGGGGTCGAATGCCTTGAGATCCACCATCACTCCATCGGTCACCGGTCGCAGCAGATCCCAGACTCGGCGCGGAGCGCTGCCGTTTGTATCGATGTAATTCGTAAGCCGTACCAGTTCGGGATCGTTCCGAATAGCGGTGAACAGTTCCATCACGAACTCTGACTGCTGAGTCGCTTCGCCCCCCGAGACAGTGACTCCGGAGATGAACTTGGATCGTTTCCTCACCTCTTCGAGAAGCGCGGCCACCGTCACCAGTTCCGCCTCGTCAGAGTCCTGCGCGATCGTCTGGGGATTGTGACAGGCCACACAGTCAAAGTTGCAGCCCTGCAGGAACAGCACAAAACGATTGCCTGGCCCGTCCACCAGGCTGAACGGTATAAATCTATTGAGCTTGCCGAGCACCATGGCGTTCTCGCACTCCTACCCGTTTGATATTGCGCGCCTCGACGTGGGAGTTCGTCACTGAACCTGCACCGAAAGCGTCGCTTGCATGCCGCGCTCCGCACTGCTCGAACGTGACCATGTCCGACTTGCGCACCAGGTAACCGGTGATGCGGATGAACCCATTGCTCGAAAGGTTGAACGTGAAGTCCCGCATGCCTTCTTGGAACGCACCGCGGATAATGTCAACCATCGCTTCGGGGTTGCGACGGGCGGTCTCCTCGACGTGAAAGATGTCGGAGATGCCCGCCGGGAACAGATCATGATGTGGCGCTACCGCGGTGATGTGATGCCACATGTCGGGCTCAGAACCAATAGGGATCCTTGTTCCCGCGCTCACCGCGATGTCTGAGTCAATGCCGGACTGAGAGTGCAACAGGCTCCGGCCAGCGTTCCCGTCGCAATAGGGCATCGGACGCGCCTTCACGAACTCCGCGAGTTCTCGGGTGATGCGGTAAGAAAGTTCGTTGGCCTCGACATTGTGCCCATAGGTCGTGTCATTGTCCGCGTAGCTCTCAAGCAGATTGACGCACTCGGCAAGGCCGTAGATTCCGTACATGGCCGAGAATCGATCCA
>CAYUOD010000341.1:0-3683 GCA_964446225.1 uncultured Acidimicrobiales bacterium
AGGTCACGCAGAATCGCCGCGGGGCGGAGGTCAAACACCTCGCCAACGGCCTTCTCGATGAGCTCAGGATCAACATTGTGTGTCCCGAAAGTCTCCACGAGTACCGACACAGGATGCGCCACGCCAATTGCGTAGGCGACCTGAACCTCACAACGAGACGCCGCGCCAGCGGCAACAAGGTTCTTTGCAACCCAGCGAGTCGCGTAAGCAGCAGAGCGGTCGACCTTGGACGGGTCCTTGCCGCTGAATGCGCCGCCGCCGTGACGGGCCGCTCCACCGTAGGTGTCAACAATGATCTTGCGTCCGGTGAGGCCTGCATCTCCAACAGGACCGCCAATCACAAAGCGGCCGGTGGGATTCACGAGCACGTTGTAGTTGTCGTCGGCGAACTCGGCCGGAATGACCGGCTTGATGACGGCCTCAATAAGGTCCGGGCGGATCTGTGCTTCACGATCGATGCCGTCGTTGTGCTGGGTCGAGATGAGCACGTCAGTCAGACGAACCGGGCGGCCGTCTTCGTATTCGAAAGTGACCTGGGTCTTGCCATCAGGACGTAGGTACGGGACCGTTCCTGCCCTACGAACTTCCGCGAGTCGCTCGGCCATCCGGTGTGCCAGGTGGATTGGCTGAGGCATGAGCACATCGGTCTCGTCACATGCGTAGCCGAACATCATGCCCTGGTCGCCGGCGCCCTGACGATCAAGATCGTCCTCTCCGAGTCCACCGGTACGCACCTCTTCGGAGTCGTCCACACCCTGGGCGATATCTACGGACTGCTCATCGATCGCCACCATGACGCCGCAGGTGTTGCCGTCAAAGCCAAAGGACTCACGGTCGTAGCCAATGCGCTTGATAGTGTCGCGCACGATCTGGGGGATCTCGACGTAGGCGTTCGTCGTGATCTCGCCAGCCACAATGGCCATGCCGGTCGTCACGAGCGTCTCGCACGCGACGCGAGAGTTGGGATCGCCAGCGAGGATGGCGTCCAGAATTGCGTCTGAGATCTGATCGGCCATCTTGTCTGGGTGGCCTTCGGTTACAGACTCCGAAGTGAATGTCCAGTTGCTCATTACTTTTCGGCTCCTACGACAGTGTCGTGCCAACTAAAGATACGGATGAATATTAGTTCTCAAGAGAACGAGCGGAGATAACGTCTAAGAGTGCTTCGGCGATATCCCGCTTCGACCTGAGCGACAGGACCTGCTGCCCGCCTCCACGCGAAATGATGGTCACAGCGTTTGTGTCATGCTCGAAACCCGTACTGGGGGCCGAAACATCATTCGCTACGATCAGGTCAAGATTCTTGAATACAAGCTTCTGCTCGGCATTCTGCAGCAGATCTTGAGTTTCTGCAGCGAAACCCACGAGGTACTGCGTCGACGACTTTGCGTCGCCAAGACCAGCCAGAATATCAGGCGTAGCCTCAAAAGTAACCCCCAATGACGCCGCCGCCTTCTTGATCTTCTGGTCAGCACTGGACACGGGACGGAAGTCGGCAACCGCTGCAGCCATGACGATGATGTCTGACTGAGCAGCGACGACGTCTACCGCGGATTGCATCTCGGCAGCTGACTCAACCTGTACCCGCTCGATACCAGCGCTCGACGCAAGGGCGCTGGTCGTCACGAGCGTTACCTTCGCGCCACGGGCGTGGGCGGCCTCGGCCACCGCGTGGCCCTGCTTTCCGCTAGAGCGGTTGCCGATGTAGCGAACCGGGTCGATTGCCTCTCTGGTACCACCGGCGGTGACCAGCACTGATTCGCCTGCAAAGTCTTGGGGCTGCAGCGTCTGTTCAACGATGGCAACAATTGATGCGGGGCTCGCCAGGCGACCCTTGCCAGAGTCACCGCCAGCTAGGCGACCGGCCTCGGGCTCTACAATCCGCACACCTCTGCGGCGCAGAGTTGCGATGTTCTCCTCGACCGCCGGGTGCTCCCACATCTCAGTATGCATCGCGGGACAGACCACGACCGGAGCGGCTGTAGCAAGCAGCGTTGCCGTCAGAAGATCATTCGAAATGCCGGCCGCATAAGTACCAATGAGTCGTGCCGTTGCCGGGCAGATGAGAATCAGATCGGCATTCTGACCCAGTCTGGTGTGGGGAATCGGGCTCTGTTCATCCCAAAGCGAAGTCTGGACCGGCTCGCTCGCAAGAGCCGAAAATGTGGTCTCTCCAACGAAACGTCTTGCGCCGGCTGTAAGGACAGGCGAAACGTGCGCACCTGCGTCCACGAGCCTTCTGCAGACCTCGACAGCCTTATACGCGGCAATTCCGCCCGTAACACCGAGAACGATGCGCCGCCCGTCGAGCAGCCCTGACACGATCGACCCGATCAGTCCTGAGAGTCGGACTCTTGTGCGGCTTCTTCCTGCACGACGGCGAGGGCCTTACGGGCCTGCGCTTCAGCTTCGACCGCAGCAGCTTCAGCGACCGGATCGATTACTTCAAATCCGATCTTGTCGACCGCAATCTCTTCAAATGCGACCGAGAGAGGCTTACGAGCCTGCGTCGACACCTGCGGTGGAACAATGGTCCCAAGTCCGTCACCGAGCTGGTTGAAGTAGGAATTAATCTGACGAGCCCGCTTGGAACCCATGGTCACCAAGGTGAACTTGGATCCAGCCTTGTCCAACAGCTCACCGATTGGTGGGCTCATCATGCTCTCGTGCTTCATTTGCTCTCCGCTGAGATTCGAGGCGACATTTCGCCAGCCCCTAATTCTATCAACTACTCGGCCTGATGTGACGCAGCCCGTCGCTCATGGATAAACGCCAGAACCTCATCGACGCAGCGAT
This sequence comes from uncultured Acidimicrobiales bacterium, assembly GCA_964446225.1. Lineage (GTDB taxonomy): Bacteria > Actinomycetota > Acidimicrobiia > Acidimicrobiales > Poriferisodalaceae > CAYUOD01. Next base: position 2,797 of record CAYUOD010000341.1, read on the forward strand.
CCAGATCATCGTTCACGACGACCAGGTCGGCGATACGAAAACCAACTTCCTCCTCGGAGTCAGCCTTGTCCAACCGCCGCAAGATAAGCGCCTCGTCGTCGCCGCGACCGGCTAACCTGCGCCGTTGCTCAGCCCGACTCGGCGGGCGCACCAGAATGACGAGCGCTTCAGGATTCTTCACGTAGACCTGCTGTGCTCCCTGCACATCAATCTCAAGAATCGTGTCGACACCCGGCGGAGGATCGGGGGTTGGAGTCCCGTACAGGTCGTCCAGAAATGGAGTCCATTCGAGAAAGCCGTCGTCTTGCACACGCGCCCTGAACTCGTCCTTGGTCACAAACTTGTAATCGGACTTGGTCTCGGATGGTCGCATTGCCCGCGTCGTCCATGAACGGCTGAGCCAGAGTGCATCGTCGCGTTCGAGGAGTCGACTGACGATAGTGCCCTTGCCTGCACCACCTGGTCCCGAGATAACAATTACGAGGCCGGAGGCCTCCTCAGGCTGTACCGAAGGCACGAAGCAGTTCGCTCCTCTGATTCTGGCCGAGACCGCGCAGCCGGCGCGATTCACTGATGCCGATTTCTTCCATGGCGCGGCGAGCTTTCACCTTGCCCACACCGGGCAAGGATTCAAGTACCTGGATCACTTTGATCTTCCCGACCGTGATGTCGGTGGTGGCCATCTCAAGAACCTCGTCGAACGTGACATAGCCCATCTTGAGCTTCTCTTTCAGTTCGGCTCGTGCTCTTCGCGCTTCTGCGGCCTTTACAAGGGCTGCTTTGCGCTGTTCGTCTGTGAGCTGCGGAGGCGTCGCCATATCGCAACTCTACCGGACGCTCGTGATTGTTGACTCGACTTCTGCGACTATCTCTGCGGCCGCAGCAGC
>CAYUOD010000342.1:0-3681 GCA_964446225.1 uncultured Acidimicrobiales bacterium
ATAGGATCGAACCCATGTTCGTTCTGGGGATAGACCCGGGTTTGTCTCGGTGCGGTTACGGCGTCGTAGAGAAGACCGGCCGCCAAAACGTGGCGCGTGCAGTAGGCGTGCTGCGGACTCCTCATAGTGCGCCCGTACATGAGCGTCTTGGCGAGCTTCAGTTGGAATTCAGGCAGCTCATCGTCGAGTTCAGCCCTGACGTTGTCGCTATCGAACGAGTTTTCTTTCAATCCAACGCCTCCACTGCCATTGGCGTGGCGCAGGCGGCCGGACTTGCCATGGCTGAGGCCGCAAATGCGGGTTGCGATGTTGTCGAGTACACACCAAATCAGGTGAAAGAGGCTGTAGCGGGCTGGGGAGCTGCATCCAAGGAACAAATTCAGGTGATGGTGCAGTCCCTGCTCAAGCTGAGCGAGCCTCCGAAACCAGCGGACGCTGCCGACGCCCTGGCGGTGGCGCTGTGTCACCTCACTTACGCTCCGCTGCGCGACAAACTCAAGAAGGCAACCAGATGATTGGTTCGCTCCGCGGTACGTTGCTCGACAAATCCAACGCAGGTGAGGTGTTGATAGAGGTAGCTGGCATCGGGTATCGAGTGTCCGTGTCGCCCGCTACTGCCGAGGCACTTACGCTCGACGCGTTCGTGTTTACCCACCACCATCTGCGCGAGGATGCCGAGACACTCTTCGGATTTCTGAGCATGGACGAGCGGCGCACGTTTGAGATCCTGCTGGGCGCACACGGCGTCGGGCCAGCTATGGCCATGGCGATTCTGAGCGTGCATAATCCCGTCGGTCTTGCACAGGTGGTGGCTGCGGGTGACGGAGACGCACTCTGTTTGGTGCCTGGAGTCGGCAAGAAGACCGCAGCGAGGCTGCTCATTGAACTCAAGAACCGTTTGGACCTTCCAGACGACGCCGGCGGCGCTGTCGGCGGAAGTCAGCCAACGGGATCTGTTATCGGAGATGTGAGAGAGGCACTGGCCGGTCTGGGGTACGGGCCAGATGAGATCCGAGAGGTGCTGCAAGGCCAGCCGAGTGATGGCGATGTGGGCAGTGTGCTGAAAGCAGCGCTCCAGGCACTCGCGGGGCCGCGCTAGTGCGCGAGGAGTTCCTCCAGAGCGAGGCGTCCTCGGAGGACCTCAGCGAAGAACTGAGCCTCCGACCCAGCTCCCTCGAGGAGTTCGTGGGCCAACCAGAACTCAAAGAACACCTAGCGATAATTCTTGAGGCGGCGCGACTGCGCGACAAGCCAGCGGACCATTTGCTGTTCGCTGGGCCGCCAGGTCTCGGCAAGACGACGCTGTCGAGCATTGTCGCGCAGGAGATGGAGACGGTCCTGCATGTCACCAGCGGACCAGCGCTGACGCGGGCCGGCGATCTGGCTGCAATTCTGACGAAGATCGAACCGGGCGACGTGCTGTTCATTGACGAGATCCATGGCCTGCCCCGGGCAGTTGAAGAGGTTCTGTATCCGGCGATGGAGGACTTCGAACTCGACATCGTCCTCGGAAAAGGGCCTGCTGCTCGTTCCATTCGCTTGGACATCCCCGCCTTCACGCTTGTTGGCGCGACCACCCGCACGGGGCTCATCACCGGCCCGCTGCGAGACAGGTTCGGACTTGTCGCGCGCCTCGACTACTACGACAGCCAAGACCTTGAGAAAGTCGTCCTACGGGCCGCTGAGATTTTGGGCGTCCCGATTGAGCCGGCTGGTGCCGCAGAAATCGCCCGACGCTCTCGGGGTACACCGCGCATTGCAAACCGACTGTTGAGAAGGGTCCGCGACTTCGCTGAAGTGAGAGGCACCGGCCATGTGGACCATGCCACTGCCAAGGAGGGCCTCTCGGTGTTCGGCGTCGACGATCGTGGTCTCGACAAGATTGACAGGGGCATTCTGCTCGCGCTCACTGAGCGATTTGTGGGTATACCCGTTGGCTTGTCGACGCTCGCGATCTCGGTTGGCGAGCAGCCCGACACGGTCGAGGATGTGTACGAGCCATTCCTTATTCAGCAAGGCCTTCTCTTGCGAACGCCCCGCGGACGTATCGCAACCAAGGCCGCGTTTGTGCACATGGGATTCCAGCCTCCAAGCACGCCGGGGCAGCTCGACCTCGACGTGGATGGCTAGTGCCGAGCCATATTTGGTACGCCGCATACGGCTCGAACCTGGCTGCTGGTCGGTTCGCCTGCTACCTGAATGGCGGCACTCCGGTGGGCGCTGCCCGCGAGTATGTTGGTGCTCGTGACGGATCACCCGCGTCGGGCGATTCCTGGGTCTGGTGTGACCATGAGTTGTATTTCGCCCGCCAGAGCAGAACCTGGGGTGGGGGAGTTGCGTTTCTTAATCCCGTGAGCGGTTCGGGCCACAGTCTCCTGCGAGTCAGACGCCTGACGTGCGAACAGTTTGAGGATGTCATGGCCCAGGAGAACGCCCTTGCGCCCGGCGCTGTTCGCCTTGCTGAGCTCCCCTCGAGGGGCGAGGCGGTAGCTGTGGTTGACCGCTGGTACGGGACTCTGGTCGGGCTCGGTGACCGCCCTTCGTCCTCCGGGGCACCAGAGCCGGTGCTGTCGTTCACTCATGGTGAGCTGGGCGCCGAAACACGGCCGCAGGCCGCTTACCTTGCGACAATGCTCGGCGGACTCAGGGACTCAGCAGTGACCGTCGACCCGGCCGAGTATCTTGGCGGACTCAGAGGGATTCGTGGTCATTGGGCCCGCCAGGAGCTACAGGCCCTCGCAGACTCCACAGATCCCAGGTTCAACTAGGCTTCCACGGCTGTGGACATGAACGACTTCGCCTATGAACTGCCTGAGGAGCGGGTAGCCCAGCACCCGGCGACTCCTCGAGACTCAGCGAGACTGTTGGTTGACACTCCTGTAGGACTCGAAGACGCCCATGTGCGTGACCTTCCGAGTTTGCTCGGCGCGGGCGACCTCCTGGTGGTCAATCGAACGAGGGTCCTGCCTGCTCGCCTCGCTCTTAAGAAGCCAACTGGTGGGCTCGTTGAGGTCCTCCTGCTTGAACCTCGATCGGGGGGACACTGGGAAGCACTCATCAAAGGGTCACGCAAGGTTCCGCCTGGAACCTGTTTGCGTCCCGCCGTGGCAGAATCGGGCTTCGCTGTCGTCGCGGGGGCGGATCTCGGCTCCGGCAAGCGGTTGGTTGAGCTGCGCTTTGGCGATGAGCCTTTAGGCATCGAAGACCTGGAAGCGCCCTTAGCAGAGGTGGGCGTCATGCCGCTTCCCCCATACATCACTGAGACGCTGGCTGACCCAGACCGGTACCAGACGGTGTACGCAGAGATTCCCGGCTCTGTGGCGGCGCCCACGGCGGGTCTGCATTTCACCGAGGAGCTCCTGGCTACCCTGCGAGACGGCGGTGTTCTGATTGCCGAGGTGGAGCTGCACGTGGGGTTGGACACCTTCCGGCCTGTCACGGCTGACAACGCGGACGACCATGTCATGCACAGCGAACGTTTCGTCGTGAGTGACGAGGTGCGTGCCGCGTGCAAACGTGCGGACCGCGTCATCGCCGTGGGAACAACCGCGGTGCGAGCCCTTGAGTCAGACGCGGTTGGCTACACAGAGCGCACTGATCTGTTCATACGTCGGGGCTTCGACTTCAAGGTGGTGGATCTCCTGCTCACGAACTTCCACATGTCCCGCTCCACCTTGTTGA
>CAYUOD010000343.1:0-3669 GCA_964446225.1 uncultured Acidimicrobiales bacterium
GAGGAAAGGAGCGGGCGATGGTGATCTTCGTGATCCGCCGGTTCCTGCTGTTTCTTGTCAGCCTCTTCGCGGCCTCGGTGTTGGTGTTCTGGGTACTCACGGCTCTGCCAGCCGATCCAGCGAAAGTGATTCTCGGGACACAGGCGACGCCCGAGTCGGTTGAGCGACTCCAAGAGGAGTTGGGCCTGGACCGCTCCTTTGGGGCGCAGTATTTCGAGTGGGCCAGTTCCGCGGTGAAGGGCGACCTTGGTACGTCCTACATCACCCAGGAGGAGATAACTCCCCAGATCGTTGATCGTATGAAGGTGACGCTGCCGCTGGCTCTGCTGGCCATGTTCATGGCATCGGTGATCGCGATCCCCGCCGGCGTGTACGCGGCGTCTCACCACAGGCGCAAAGGCGACACCTTGGTATCGGCGGGATCGCAGCTCGGAATATCAATTCCAGCGTTCTGGGCCGGGCTCATTCTGATCAGCTATTTCGCGGTTCGGTGGAAGCTCTTCCCGGCAGGTGGATTCCCAGGCTGGGGTGACTCTGTAACCGACTCGCTGCGGTCGCTGTTCCTGCCTGCGGTGAGCATCGCGTTTGTCCAGGGAGCAATTCTTGCCCGCTATGTACGCTCGGCAGTACTCGAGATCATGCGTGAGGACTTCATCCGTACCGCGCGCGCCAAGGGCCTCACCCGTTCCGCGGCACTCTGGAAACACGGTCTGAGGAACGCGGCAATTCCCGTGGTCACCATCTTGGGGCTGCAGTTGGCGGCTCTCATCGCCGGCACCGTGATCATCGAGAACGTATTTGTGCTCCCTGGTCTTGGTCGGATGATCGTGCAGGGCATCGGGCGCCGCGATCTGCTGCTTGTTCAGGGCGCGACTTTGGTGATCACAGGCATGATTCTGTTCGTCAACTTTTTCGTGGACATGGCCTATATGGCGCTTGATCCGAGGCTGCGTACCCGATGACGGTCTCAGCTCATCTACCCGTGGCCGTACCAGGACTCCCCAAGGAGACGGGCATCAGACGACGCTGGGGATGGAACGCAAAGGTCGGGGCAGTAATCGTCGCGCTGATTGTCTTTGCGGCACTGCTGTCGTTTTTCTGGACCCCATTTGATCCGACGAAGGTTGTGGTGCCTGATCGTCTGCTTGGGCCAGGAACCAATGGACACGTTCTCGGTACCGATCAACTGGGACGTGACATTCTCAGCCAACTCATGGCTGGCGCCCGCAACACGTTGTTCGTGGGCATCCTGGCGGTCACGATAGCGCTCATGGTCGGCGTTCCTCTGGGCGGAGTTGCTGCAATGCGGCGAGGTTGGGTGGAAGAAATAACGATGCGCATATCTGATGTCATGTACGCCTTTCCGGCGGTGCTACTGGCGATTCTGCTATCCGCCGCCCTTGGAGCCAAGACTTCTTCAGCGATGATAGCGATCGGTGTCGCGTACGTTCCCGTCGTAGCGCGGGTAACCCGAGGGGCGGCACTCGGCGTGATCCAGCGTGACTTCATTACCGCTGCATACAGCTATGGGCGCGGCAAGACGTTTGTATTCGTCCGCCATGTGTTACCCAATATCTCTGCGGTGCTGGTTGTGCAGGCAACGGTGATGTTCGCACTCGCAATACTCGCCGAGGCGGCGTTGTCCTATCTCGGACTGGGGACACAGCCTCCGAATCCGTCCTGGGGTCGGTCGCTGCAGGATGCTCAGACGTTCTTCCAACTGCAGCCCAACCTCGCACTCTGGCCAGGAGTCGCCATTGCGATATCTGTGATGGGTTTCAACCTCCTGGGTGACGGCGTCAGGGACTACCTGGATCCGAAGCTGGCTGAGCAGAAGTGAGCATGCCGGAACCGATCGTCGTCGTCAACGATCTCTGTGTGTATGTGGGTCAGACCGCTGCGGTACAGGACGTGACATTCACTATCAGTGCTGGGGAGCGGATTGGCCTGATCGGCGAGTCCGGTAGTGGCAAGAGCCTTACAGCGCTTTCGATCATGGGACTCCTTGGCGATGGACTCCATGCGACGGGCCAGGTGATATTCAGAAATCAGGACCTCATCGCGACGGGTGAGAGTGCTCTGAGCGCGCTTCGGGGTAGTGAGATTTCGATGATCTTTCAGGAACCGATGACGGCCCTCAATCCGCTCATGAAGGTCGGCGAACAGGTCGCTGAGTCCCTCACCATCCACCAGTCGATATCCAAGTCGGCGGCCAGGGCGCAGGCACTCGAGATGCTGCGCAGGGTGCACTTGCGCGAGCCAGAGAAACGTATGGGTTCCTATCCTCATCAGCTGTCCGGCGGACAACGACAACGGGTGATGATTGCATTGTCCCTGGTCGGGAGTCCTGCCCTCGTTATCGCCGACGAACCCACGACGGCTCTGGACGTGACGGTGCAGGCCGAGGTGCTGAAACTCTTGGTTGAGCTGGTCGAAGCCGAGAATGCCGCACTCGTTCTCATCACTCACGATCTCCCGGTTGTTGCGAATACCTGTGAGCGGGTCATGGTCATGTATGGCGGTCGGATTGTGGAGTCCGGCAGCACGACAGAAGTGTTCACCGATCCGCAGCATCCCTACACGCGGGGTTTGCTTTTGGCAGTTCCTGAGATCGACGAGCACGGCACGCGGCTCGACCGCTTGCCGACGATTCCCGGCGCGGTGCCCGCCCTCGGGCACTTTCCTCAGGGCTGTGTCTTCCGTGATCGTTGTGACAGATCCAGCGACGCATGTCTGGAGGAGCCGTTGTTCGTCTCGCGGCGTGGAGGCGGTGTTGCCTGCTGGCACCCGATGGATGCATGAGTATTCCGGTGCTTGAGGCGCGGTCCGTCTCGAAGAGTTATCAGCTGTCCCGCGAGAAGCTGTTTCAACCCAAGCCGGAGCTTGTGGCGCTGCAGGAGGTGAGCATCAGTGTTGAAGTTGGCGAGACACTGGCGCTCGTCGGCGAGTCCGGGTCGGGTAAGACGACGCTTGTTCGCCTGCTCACCGGGCTTGAGGAACCAACGGGCGGAGAGGTGTTGTTTCACGACCAGCCGCTGGCTACGAGTGGCTCTGAGCTGACGAAACGCCGAAGGGCGATACAGCTCGTGTTTCAGGACCCGAATGGCTCATTGGATCCGCGGCTCCGAGTACGTCGGATCATCACCGAACCATTGCGCGCGCTACGCATCGAGGGCGACCATGAGCAGCGGATGAGAGACATGCTTGAAGCGGTGAGTCTGCCCGCGAGCGCCGCGGACCGATATCCCCATGAGTTCAGTGGCGGCCAGCGTCAACGCATCGCGATCGCCCGGGCTCTTGGTCCGAATCCGGATGTCCTCGTAGCCGATGAGCCGGTGAGTGCACTCGATGTATCGGTGCGGGCCACGATCCTGAATCTTCTGCAGGATCTCAAGGATGAGTTCTCCTTGACGGTTGTCCTGGTCTCTCACGATCTGGCGGTTACCCACCACATCAGCGATCGGGTTGCGGTGATGTCGGCTGGTCGCATCGTGGAGTGCGGACCGGTGGAAGACGTGTTTCTCAACCCCCAGACCAGCTATACACAGTCGCTGCTCGCAGCGATTCCTCGGCTTGGAAATCGGGACTGATTCCGAGGAATCGCGCTTATCGGTTGTGGGGTTATAGCCTGAGCACACGGAAGTCCCAGGAATAGAAGCAAGTGTTGGG
>CAYUOD010000344.1:0-3655 GCA_964446225.1 uncultured Acidimicrobiales bacterium
CCAACTCATTGTCACGCACACTACGACGCCGCAACGGGTACTTCATCTGACCCCAGAACGTGTCGGGCACATCAGCCGCAATCCCATACCTCTCAGGACGCTGCCCGTGCGCCACATAGAGAGTGCCGAAGATGCGGTCCCACCAGGGAAAGAAAACGCTGTAGTTGGCGTCATGCGCCTCTACCCGCAACTCGTGGTGCCAATGATGAAACTCCGGAGTCACAAGCCAGCGGTCCAACCAGCGCAGCCGCCACCTCACATTCAGGTGCAGTGCGATGCCCTGAATGGCCTGCACCGCCACGAGGGGTCCGAGTACCGGTTCCTCAAGTCCGAGCATGAACAGCGACGGCACCACGATCAAGGCAATGGGGAGCACATCAAAGGGGTGGTTGCGCACCGCAGCCAGCCAGTCGAGGTTCTGAGAACTGTGGTGGATCTGATGAAAGCGCCAAAAGAGCGGCACCTCATGCTGCAAACGATGCGAGAAATAGATCCCAACATCCACGACGAGAACGCTGACAACGATCTTGAGCCACAGCGGCAACAGCCCGAAGGCTGGTGCAAATGTCGGGATCGGTAGGACCGTAAGCAGCACGATGATCGGCACCGCGGGCACCAGGAGCGCCAGACCACTCAGCACCTCAGTCACACAGGCGTGAATCAGATCGGCTCGATAGCCTGTGCGCACGACGGGTTGATTGTGCCTGCGAAATATCCGCTCAAGGGGGATGAGCACGATCACACCAAGCAACAGGTAAGCACCATCCAGAATACCCGTGAGTGAAATGGCGATTCCAACACCGGCAGTGGCGATGATCGCTGCCAAGCTGCGCCAACGAACTCGTGTGAACATTGCTCCTCCTCTGGGGTGACTTGGGTGCATAGTCGCAGGTAGACGTTGTTCAAGGAAGGCGAAAATCGGAAAATGGCCACAAGGTGGAAAGGCTCAGAATCAACAGTGACGCGCACATGAGCGAACCAGCATCAATCAGAACCAAGCGGCTCATATTGCGCCAGTGGCGGGCATCTGATCGCGCGGCATTTGCTCAGATAAACGCTGACTCGACCGTCATGAAACACTTCCCGGGACCGCTGAATCGTGTTCAGTCGGACGCGTTCGCTGAGCGCATCGAAGCGTCGATAGACCAGAACGGCTGGGGTTTGTGGGCTGTGGAAGTCATTGACGGGCCAGAGTTCATCGGCTTCGTCGGACTCGTGGATGTCCCGTTCGACGAACACTTCACGCCGGCCACCGAGATCGGCTGGCGGCTCGCCGCCTCAGCCTGGGGCAACGGCTACGCGACCGAAGCAGCCCAAGAGGTTCTCAAGTTCGGCCTCACTTCGCTCCGAAAAGAAGAAATCGTGTCTTTCACGATTATGGCCAATAGGTCGAGTTGGAAAGTAATGGAACGCATCGGAATGACCCGCGATCCCGACGACGACTTCAATCATCCCAACATGTCCCACAATCACCCCATGGAGCGTCATATCCTGTACCGAGCGCGGGCACATTGAATCTCTGTTGATCGAGGTGACTCGGCCAGCAGACTCTGCCTTTTAGAGGAGACAACATGAGGCGTATCTGGGTCCTGCTCATCGTTCTCGGCTTCGGACTTGTCCTTGCCGCGCCAGCCCAGGCTGGCGATGACAGCACCAATACCTCGCTCATCGACATCGTCGGAACCAGTAGCGGACAGGGCTATTGGATGTTCGACGCTGACGGCCGCATTTACAACTATGGCGACGCCGACTTCTTCGACAGCGCCAAAGACTTGCCTCTCAACGGGCCGATCGTGGGCGCCACCGTCACTTCCACAGACAACGGCTACATGCTGTTCGCTGGCGACGGAGGGATCTTCACCTACGGCGATGCCCCGTTTCTCGGCAGCGCCGGTGCCCTGCCACTCAACAGTCCCATCGTCGGTGGCGCGCTGTTGGGCAGCAACTTGGGCTACTACCTGTTCGCCGCTGACGGTGGCGTCTTCGCATACGGAAAAGCCGAATTCGGCGGAAGCATGGGAGGCCAGACACTCAATGCACCCGTGGTGGGCGGCGCACTCCATCCCAATGGTGGCTACTACCTCGTCGCAGCCGACGGCGGAATCTTCGCCTTCGGTGGCGCTCCGTTCTACGGCAGCGCAGGATCACTCCCCCTTAACTCGCCGATCATCGCAATGGTCGTCTCACCAGACGGCAAGGGCTACTACCTGTTCGCATCTGACGGCGGCGTCTTTGCATACGGCGAGGTGCCATTCCTGGGCTCAGCGGCGGATTCCGGTGTCCAGTTCAGCGGCTTTGCAGCAACACCCGACGTTGCCGGGTACTGGCTCGTCACCCCCGACGGATATCTGCAGACCTTCGGTAACGCTCCGCACCTGGGCGCACCGAAGCCAGGTGCCCCTCGTCCTCCCCAGGAAGCATCACTTCAACTCTTCGGCGAGTTCGACGAACCAATAGCACTTCACCCCGCACCGGGTGGTGGCATGTTGCTCGCGGAACGAGCGGGCAAAGTGCTGCTGGTGGACGATGACGGTGAGTCCACCGAACTCCTCGACATCAGTAATCTCACTGTTGCGGGGGGCGAACGGGGCCTGCTTGGCATAGCACTCGCGGCGAACAGCAAGCTCTACGTGAGCCACACGAAGCTTGACGGCGACCTACGCATCGCCGAGTACACACCCACAGCCACGACCGCTTGCACACCTGCTGCTGGCGCACAATCCTGCGCGAAGACGTTCAATCCCAACAGCCAACGCGTGCTCTTGGATATTGCCCAGCCCTACGCCAACCACAACGGCGGCGACATACACATCGGACCAGATCAGATGCTGTGGATCGCAAGCGGTGACGGTGGCAACGGCGGTGACCCCCAGGGCCACGCACAGAACCGCACCACGTTGCTCGGCAACATCTTGCGCATCGACCCCAACCCCAGTGGCGGTCAGCCGTATGGGATTCCAGCAGACAACCCCTACGCCACCAGCAGCGGAAATCCCCGTCCGGAGATCTGGGCCTATGGCCTGCGGAATCCTTGGCGCATCAGCTTCGACCAGTTAACAGGCGACCTCTGGATGGCAGACGTCGGTCAGAGTAAACGCGAAGAGATCAACCAAGTGCCAAGCAACACGGGGGGCGGTTTCAACTTCGGGTGGAACGCATGGGAGGGCAGCCTCGGTTTCGCCGGAGCAGACCCGGGCGGAACAACGTTCCCCGTTTACGAGTACGACCATTCCAACAACCGCTGCTCGATTACCGGTGGCTATGTCTATCGGGGCAGCGCCATTCCGGATCTCACCGGCCAATACCTGTTCGGTGATTTCTGTACCGGAGAGATCTGGGGATACTCCTCAGCCAGCGGGCTCAACGACCTGGGCCTTCAGGTCAGCTCACTTGCGAGCTTCGGCTACGACGGCCAGAGTGAGCTCTACGCTCTCTCGCTCTCAGGTTCGATCTACAAGTTCGTAGCAAGTTAGGGCATACTCGCCCTATGACCACAGCCTCTGATACCGGCGAAATTGTTGAACTCCTCCAGGCGCTCATTCGCAACGCATGTGTCAATGACGGAGACATCGCGTCTGGTGAAGAAATCCGTAACGCCCGGCTGCTAGCTGACTATCTCTCCAAGGATTGCGCTGTCGAAGTCTTCGAGCCGTAC
>CAYUOD010000345.1:0-3634 GCA_964446225.1 uncultured Acidimicrobiales bacterium
GAACGGATCCGGTCCAGCAGCAAGGTCTTGCCGTGGTCGACATGACCCATGACCGTGATCACCGGAGCACGACTAGTCTCGTCCTCGTCGTCAGCTTCTTCCATCTTCAGCAAGCGCTGAAGCTCTTCTTCTTGCTCAGCGCCCGCATCGATGAGACGGATGTTGACTTCAAGTTCTGCCGCGAAGAGTTCGATCATGTCGTCACTCAGAGGATGAGTGGCGGTCACCATCTCACCTTGTTGCATCAAGAACAACACGACGTCAGCCGCAGAGCGGTTGAACAGTGGTCCAAGATCCTGAGCCGTCAGCGAGCGCTCGACCAGCACCTCACCCGTGGGTACGGGCGCGCCTGCTGGGGTGTAGCTCGGCATCTGCTGAGGTTGCAGCTCTTCTCTTTGACGACGACGCCTCTTGGCCCGACGCGGACGAGGGCGTGGCCCGCCTCCAGGGCGACCAGCGCCACCGGGACGACCACCGCCACCAGGGCGACCTGCTCCGCCGCCGGGACGACTCGCTGGGGCGCCTGGACGATCAGCAGTGAATCCTGGACGTGGGGCGCCTGGAGCTGAACCCGAACGGTTCGGTCCATCTGAGCGTCCTCCACCTGGGCGGCCCGAAGAGCGTCCCGGTGCTGGCGCGGCAGCCTTACGTTGTCCTGGGGGTGGTGGGATGGGCTTACCGGTTGCACTCGTTGGTCGCAGCCCCGGAGGAGGCGGCACCATCGGCTTTCCGTCTTTTGACCTCGGCGCAGGCGCGCGCAGTGGCTTCCCGTCTTTGCCAACGGGCATGCCGCGTGGAGGAGCACCAGCAGGTGGTCCGGAGCGCTGTGCACTTGGTGTCGGCTCGCTCGGGCGCTTCGGCGCTGGCTGAGCCGCCGGTGGTGCACTGCGAGGTACATCACCGCGTGGCTTTGGGGCCTCAGACGAACCACTCGACTTCACCAGACGACGCGGAGCTGGCGCAGGTTCATCGGGCACAGGCGTTGTGGGGGCCTCGGCAGCGGGCTGTGGCTGCGCAGGCGCGGACGTTGGCTCGCTGGCAGGTTCGGCCGGCGGCTCGCTGACAGCTGCGGGGGCTGCGGCCTCTTCAGCGGCGGGGGCCGCTTCCTTTGGCGCAGCGGGCTTCTTGGCCGGCGGCTTCTTGGCCGGCGGCTTCTTAGCGGCGGGCTTCTTGGCCGCGGCCTTCTTGGCCGGTGCCTTCTTCGGTTCCTCTGGCTGTACGTCGCGGGTCAAACCCTCGCGCTCAGCCTTTCTGCGAACGCGATCGGCTTGAGCATCGACCACAGAAGAGGAATGACTCTTCACGCCGATACCCAGTGATCCAGCCAGATCCAGGGTTTCCTTGTTAGTCATCCCAAGCTCGCGTGCAAGCTCGTAGACGCGGATCTTTTTTGCCAAGGCTTAGTACTCGTCTCTTAGGTGTGCTGGCACGGACGAACCGGCCGCCTTACATACTCGCAGATGAGGCAGCAGCATTCGAACGCGTACATCGATTTTTTCTGGCTAATTGCTCGTTCCGGTGAGGCCGGACAGCTGATTAGCCGTCAAGCTCCGACGGAGCGCCCGTTGGAAGGCATTTCGTCGAAGCGCGGTGTCAAGGCAGTTGGGGTCGTCCGAACAGAGCCAAGCACCCCGCCCTAAGAGTTTAGGCCCTTCCACGACGTATGGTTCGCGATACGCGTACCGAGTCAGGAATTCGACTGATTGCACCCGCCGGCAACCAATGCATGTTCGCATCGGGCCAGCGTTGTTGGTCATGGCTCTTTGGGCTCAGCGGTTGCCTCTACGGACTCCACGGCGTCGGCTGAATCGACCTCTGCGGACTCTGCGACCTCGGGCTCAGCGGCTGGCTCAGCGTCATCTTTGACCTCAGCCTCAGCGGCTGGCTCAGCGTCATCTTTGACCTCGGGCTCAGCGGCCGCGGTCTCGGCACCCTCAGCTTCAGCAGCACCAGCACCGTCTTCGACCTGCTCATCTTCGCCGATATGACTCCACTCTTCAGCGGACATATCACCAGATCCGTCAGCAGAATGCCATTCCAGCTCACCGGTGTCGGCGTTCTCAATCCATTCGCCCTGCGCCCACTCCTCAGAGGAGTAATCCTCTGCGGCTGCGGCCTCGGTTTGAGATTTGATGTCGACACGCCAGCCAGTCAGGCGAGCGGCAAGTCGAGCGTTCTGCCCTTCTCGTCCAATAGCCAATGAGAGCTGATGGTCGGGCACAATGACCTCAGCGGTTCCTGTCGTCTCATCGATACGAACCTCGAACACCTTGGCTGGTGAGAGTGCCTTGGCGATGAAGTCCACCAGATCCTCTGAGTAAGGGACAATGTCGATCTTCTCGCCACGCAGCTCGTTTACCACCATGCGGACGCGCGCTCCGCGAGCACCAACGCAGGCGCCAACGGGATCTACGTTGTGGTCATTGGACCAAACCGCGATCTTTGTACGATGACCGGGCTCACGCGCACAGGCCTTGATCTCAACGATTCCGTCGGCGATCTCTGGGACCTCGAGCATGAACAGCTCTTTGATGAGGCCCGGATGCGTCCGGCTCACCACAATCTGGGGACCCTTGGCGGTTTTGCGCACCTCAACGATGTAAATCTTGAGGCGAGAGTTTGCATCGGGACGTTCGTTCGGGACCTGCTCGGAGTGAGGCAGCAAGGCCTCAACGCGCCCCAGGTCAAGCAGCGTGTAGCGCTGATCGCTCTGCTGGACAATACCGGTGACAATCTCGCCCTCACGGCCGGCGTAGTCCTGGTACTTCGCCTCGCGCTCAACCTCACGAATACGCTGCATCATGACCTGGCGGGCCGTCTGCGCTGCGATTCGCGACATGTCCGCTGGAGTGTCATCCCACTCGCGGGTGACGTTGCCGTCGTCGTCGTACTCCTGAGCTATGACCTTGATGTCGAAATTCTCGTCGATGACGACATAGGCCTCAGATGCTGACTCAGGCATACGCTTGTAGGCGGACTCGATGCCATTGGCGAGCGCCTCAAGCAGGACGTCGACCTCAATTTCTCGTTCGGCGGCTACGGCGCCGAGTGCATCCATAATGTCAGCTGTATTCATGACGTGGCCTTCTTCTTCTTGGATGAGCCGGGTTTGGGTGACGGTCCCCACTCAAATATGGTGCGCGCCTTGGTGATGGCGTCATAGGAAATCGTGTACGTAGCATCGTCGACAAGGAGCTCGATGGACTCAGCGCCAGCTGCCGTGAGCACGCCGGTAAGGCGCTCAACGGTCCCGTCTGAAATTCGGTGGCTGACCGCGACATTTTCGCCCTCAGCGCGAGAAAATTGCTCAGGCGTTTTGAGCGCACGCTCAAGGCCGGGACTGGAAACCTGCAGGGTGTAGCGCCCAGGCACGAGGTCCTGCTCGTCGAGAATCAGCGAAAGTCGCCTGCTGATGGTGGTGATAGTGGACAGACTCAGGCCGTCCCTGGAGTCAACAGTCACGAGCAGGTTGCCCCCACCGAACTCCACCTCGATGAGCTCTGCGTCAGCGTCTGCTACCACGGGAGCAAAGATCTCGTGCAGCATCTCGATCTGCGCCATATCTCCTCCTGTGGTGTGTGCGCTCAAATTTCGGCCAGATCACAACGAAGGCGTGGGCGCGAGCCCACGCCTA
>CAYUOD010000346.1:0-3627 GCA_964446225.1 uncultured Acidimicrobiales bacterium
CTTCACAGCAACCGCGCCGGAGTGGTGTTGAGTGAAGGTTGTACCAAACAAGGAGAAGTTGCAATGATGAACTGGAATGACGGATACGGATACGGATTCGGTGGGGCTGGCATGTTCCTGATGGTGTTGTGGTGGGCGCTGGTCATAGTCGGACTGGTGTGGCTGGTGCGAGGTCTCGGGAGTCGAGATCAGGCTACGGGCCCGTCAGCTCGCGGGCTTCTCGATGAGCGGTTCGCAGACGGCCAGATCACTGCGGAGGAGTACCGCGAGAGGCGCGATGTGCTCGATGGCTCTTGAGAACCTGCCAGGACCGAATGCCCAGGGTCCGCCCATACTTGGGGTTCGACCCTGGGAGTAGGATTATCTGATGCCGTTCACAGTCTTAGTCGTCGAGGACGAGATCAAGATTCGTGACATGTTGCGTTCCTATCTGGAGCGCGAAGGCCTTGATGTGCTGACGACCGGCTCGGGAGCCGAAGCAATAACCCTCGCGAATCAAGCCGCACCCGACCTGGTGTTACTCGACCTCCGCCTGCCCGACATCGGCGGCGAAGAGGTAGCACGCGAGATTCGTCTCACCAGCAACGTGCCGATCTTGATGCTGACCGCCAAGTCAGCCGAAGAGGATCGCATCCGCGGTCTGGAATTGGGCGCTGATGACTACGTCACAAAGCCATTCAGCCCCCGCGAGTTGGTGCTTCGGGTACAGGCGCTATTACGTCGAGGGCGAGCCGAACCGGCCGCGCAGTGCATGAGCTTCGGCGCTGGGGACCTGGTAATCGACGAGGATCGCCGCGAGGCGAGGGTGCGAGGCTCGACAGTGAAGCTCACACCCACAGAATGGGGGATTCTCGCAGCGCTCGCCGGTACCCCTGGGCGAGTATTTTCCCGCTACGAGCTGATCAACCGGGTCCGAGGCTATGAGTATGAGGGATACGAGCGCACAATCGATTCCCACGTGAAGAATCTGCGCCGCAAGATCGAGGCTGACCCGGCCGATCCCCTGATCGTCGAGACCGTGCTGGGCGTCGGCTACCGGCTCGGCCTGAGACGAGACGCATAGGATGCTCGGCTCGGTCGGTTCCCGATTGGCGCTGGCGTTCGTTGCCGTCGCGTTGATGGCGATAGCGGTGCTGTCCGCACTCGTGCTCGCTACTGCGAACCGTGAGGTGTCCGATCTGGTACGCACACAACAACAGCAGCAGGGTCTGGAGGTCGCCGCGGCAGCTGCGGCTGCATATCAAGATGCCGGGGGATGGGAAGACAGTGACGCCAGGATCGCGTTTGCCCTGGCAGCCACGAGTGGCGCTGAGTTGACGCTAACAGATGGGACCGGGGCGCCCGTTGCCGTGGCTCCCCGGGGAATGGGCAATCTCATGACCGGGATAATGAGCGGCGCTTCCGGCGGCGAACTCGGCGCGCCGTTCAGCATTCCCGTCGAGGTCGACGGCGACGCAGTCGGGACCGCGACGCTCCGCTTCCCCTCCAGTGGGCTCCCCGCTGCCGAGCAGGGCCTCCGGGACGCGCTCGCCCGCACGGTGGTGGCGGGCGCCGGCTTGGCCGCGTTGGTGGCACTCACGGCTGCTCTGTTCGTATCCCGCCGTATCACCCGGCCCGTGGTGGCCCTCATCGGCGCGGCCCGCCGCTTGGAAAGTGGCGACCAGTCCGCCCGCGTCGGGCTCGGGGATGCACCCGGTGAGCTGGGCGAACTCGGCATAGCCTTTGACCATATGGCCGACACACTTGCCAGCAACGACGAGCTCCGCCGCAACCTTGTCGCCGATGTCGCCCATGAGCTGCGGACGCCACTCACCATCCTGCGGGGCTCCTGTGAAGAACTCGTAGACGAGCTGGTCGAACCCACACCTGCCCGGCTCGCGTCACTGCACGACGAACTACTGCGTCTCGGCCGGGTCGTGGAAGACCTCGAGATGCTCGCTGCCGCCGAGGCCACCGTCCGACCGCTCGAGAACCACCCCGTCGATCTCGCCGTCGTCGCTGCCGACACCACCGAACTACTTCGGCCCCGCTTCGATGCCGCCGGAATTAGCCTCACGACCCGCCTCGCCCCCGCCGTAGTCACAGGCGACGAGGCCCGCCTTCACCAGATCATGACGAACCTCCTCACCAACGCTTCTAAGTTCACGCCTCCCGGCGGAGCGGTTACCGTCACCGTCGACACCGACAGTCGACTCGCCCGCGTCGAGGTTGCCGACACCGGCCCCGGCATCAGCGAAGACGAACTCCCCCATGTATTCGAGCGCCTCTGGCGCGGCGCTGCAAGCGACGGCAGCGATGGATCCGGTGTCGGTCTCGCCATCGTCGCCGAGCTGGTCCGTGCCCACAATGGCCGGGTTCACGTCACCAGTAACCCCGGTGAGGGTGCCACCTTCACGGTCGTGTTGCCAGCGGCCGCCGCTGACACCTAAGCGGCCCGAATCTCCACATCGCCTACACGCGACCTCCACCGGCCCTGCCCACCCCCACAGTTCAATGATGGTGACCACAGCAACGCGCTGGTTGCAAGAACCAAGGAGTTCCACATGTCCAATCGCAAGATGATCGCCGCAGGCGCCGCAGCCCTCACCGGCGCACTGGCGCTGGCTGTCGGAGGCGTCGCTCTCGCCGCCGACGACAATCCGTGGGAGATGCACAACGCAGACCACCCTCACACAGCTAGCGAAGGCGGATACCACATGGGCTCCATGGCCGAGATGTACGCGCCCATGGGCCAGATGGGATCCGTGGGGCAAACAGGAACCATGGGCCAGATGGGAACCATGAGCCAGACGGGAAACATGGGCCAGACAGGAAACATGGGCCAGATGGGAGCCATGGGCCAGATGGGAAGCATGGCCGAGATGAATGTTGCAGACGAGTTCGAGTACCTCACAATGATGATCCCCCATCATGAAGAGGCCATCGCTGCCGCGATCATTCTGCGCGACGGTACCGAGAATCCTGAGATGCGCTCGTTCGCCGAAGACATCATCGAAACCCAGAGCAACGAACTCGTCCAGATGGAGGACTGGCTCGCCACCTGGTATCCCGAGCGAGACACAACAGTCGACTACACGCCGATGATGCGCGATCTCAGCGGACTCAGCGGCGACAGCCTCGACCAGGCGTTCCTCGAAGACATGATCCCCCACCACATGGCCGCCGTCATGATGTCCCAACAGCTCATCAGCGGCGACCTTGCCGACCATGACGAAGTCGTACCCTTCGCCGAAACCATCCGTGACAATCAACGCGCCGAGATCATGCAAATGGCCGGTTGGCTCACCGACTGGTTCGGCGTATCGGCCATGGGCGGACATGGTTCGTTCGACGCCCAAGAATAGACCCGCTGGCAAACTGTTCCCATGCCTGCCTGATTCGGTCCCGTATTGACCAGATCGATGGTGAGGAGAACAACGGCAAGTTCTGAACCGCTTGTGGGGCCCGGAACTCGGCGCCCTCCAACAGTCTCCAAAAGTCTTCCGCGGAAGACTTTTGGTGTCTGGCGGAGGTTGTTGTAGCCGTTCAGTCGGCGAGGCGGCTGAACGCGTAGGCGACGATCTGGTGGCGGTCCATTTGGGCGCCGTTGGCCATCCATTCCTGGCCCTTCGGCATGTCGGCGACTGC